>PLBD01000243.1 GCA_003135315.1 Acidobacteriaceae bacterium
ACAACGGCTCAACCTATGACTCGATAGCATTTCCCAACCAGGGGCACGAGCCGGACACTTCTCCTTCGTATTGGGCGTTGGTGGCGCAAGCGGGCGGCATGGGAGCGCCCGGACAACCAGGACCAACTGGACCGGTCGGAGCCACGGGCGCGACTGGGCCATCAGGACCCACGGGATTGACGGGACCAACGGGAGCGACAGGACCATCGGGAGCCACGGGACTGACGGGGCCAACGGGAGCGACCGGGCCATCGGGACCCACGGGATTGACGGGACCAACGGGAACTGAGGGACTGACAGGACCGATCGGACCGGTCGGAGCGACGGGCCCGCAGGGGTTACAGGGAATTCAGGGCCCGACTGGTCCGCAAGGCCCTGGTGGCCAGGGATTGGCGGAGATCCGGGCAGCCCTCTTGCAGTGGTATTCCGCAACCTATCCGGTTGGATCTGCTCCCGCCGGCGTAGCCTTCGACGGAACCAACATCTGGGTAACAAATAACGGCAGCGGCAGCGTGACCAAGCTGCTGGCCAGTACGGGCGCGGTGGGCGGCACGTATACGGTTGGAAGCGACCCCGATGGGGTAGCCTTCGACGGAACCAATATCTGGGTCGCCAATGTCGGCAGCAACACCGTGACCAAGATAGGCGCAACCAGATAGTTGTCCCAGCTTGCCCCACTCGGCCGTCATTTCCCGGGTGGGGCACTTTCCCAGCTTCAGTCTGACGGTCGGCTGGTGGCCGCTATGGGATGCCCGCCGTTCGCCTCGCGAGTACTGTAGTAAGCTTGCCGCGGATGGGAGAGTTTGCTGCCAGTTCCATGAACAAACCCAGCGATGCCAACTTGCCTCAGTTGCAATCAATTCCACGCTATTGGGCAGCTCTAGGTGGGGTGTGTCTGCTGCTGGCCGTGCTGTCGGCTTACTCCAACCACTTCCAGAATGGTTTCCACTTCGACGACTCCCATTCGGTGGAGACGAATCCGTACATCCGCAGCCTAACCAACATTCCGCGCTTTTTCACCGATGCCCGAACCTTCAGCTCCTCCCCGCCTAACCAGAACTATCGTCCGCTGGTCTCCACGTCTCTGGCTCTGGATTACCGCATGGCGGGCGGCCTGCATCCCTTCTGGTTCCATGTTTCGACGTTCGCCTGGTTCCTACTACAGCTCGCGCTGATGTTCCTGTTGTTCCGTAAGATTCTCGACATCGCGCATCCAGCGCCGGCAAATCCGCTGATCGCACTGTTCATGGTGGCGTGGTATGGACTGCATCCGGCAATGGCCGAGACGGTCAACTACATCATGCAGCGGGGAGACGTGTATTCCACGTTGGGCGTGATTGGCGGGCTGTGCCTGTGGGCGCTGGCACCCGGCAGCCGCAGGTGGGGAGCTTACCTGGTGCCGGTCATCCTCGGCGCTTTGAGCAAGCCGCCTGCCCTGATGTTTGCCCCGATCCTCTTTCTCTACATCCTCCTGTTCGAACTCCCAGAGCCTACCTACACCTTCCGCAACCTGCGGACCGCGGCGCTGCAATCGCTTCCCGCATGGGTGTTCTCGCTGGCCTATGGAATCTTTCACTCCGCCATGACTCCGAAGGAAGTGGTATGGGGCGGAGTGCCCGTGCCCTACCGGGTCACGCAGCCGTATGTCTGGCTGCGCTACTTCCTGTCGTTCTTCTATCCCAATCACTTGAACGCGGACACCGACCTGCAAGCACTCAAGTTTGATGACCCTCGCTTGTTTGCCGGGATAGTGTTCGTCATAGCATTGCTGGCCGTTGCCTGGCTTACCCGGCAGCGCCGCGAACTGCGTCCCATCTCCTTCGGGATCGCATGGTTCTGTTTGGCATTACTGCCGACCTCTCTGAAGCCACTGGCAGAGGTGGAGAACGATCACCGCATGTTCTTCCCATTCGTCGGCCTCACCCTCGCCGTCGGTTGGTCGGTGGCTTGTCTTTATCGCCGTAGCCGAGTCGGAATTCACGCGGCGGCCGCCTGCGGACTCGTGTCTCTTCTGCTGGTGCCTTACGCCGTGGCGACCCACGAGCGCAACGAGGTTTGGCGCAGCGAGGCGTCACTGTGGTACGACGTGACGGTCAAGAGTCCACAGAATGCCCGCGGACTGATGAACTATGGACTGACGCGCATGGCGGCTGGCGATTACAAGTCGGCTCTCGATTACTTCAACCGTGCACTGGTTTACGCGCCTGCTTACATGCACCTGGAAGTCAATCTCGGAATCGCAAATGGCGCCATCAACAACGACAGCGAAGCGGAAGCGCATTTTCGGCGTGCCCTTAGCCTCGCGCCGAACGAAGCAATCCCGTACTACTATTACGCCCGCTGGCTCTATTCCAAACAGCGAACGTCGGAGGCGATCAGCTTGCTGCAACGAGCGATTGTTCTCAACAACAGCGACTCGCTTCCTCGATACCTGTTGATGCAGATCTACTCTCAGCAGGCTGACTATGCGCAACTGGCGCCGCTGGTTGAGCAAACGGCCAGCCTGTATCCAGATGATCCGGGAACCTTGACCTACGTCAACCTCCTGAAAAGCTTTCAGCAGCGACAGGCGGCAGCCGAGTCGCTGGCGCGGACCTCTCCCAGTCCACAGAACTGGCTCCAACTCTCTCTGCTGTACCATCAAGCTGGGCGCTATCAGGATTGCATCGCCGCGGCTACTGAGGCATTAAAGCTCAAACCGGATTACGCGGATGCCTACAACAATATCGCGGCAGGGTATCAGTCGTTGCACCAGTGGGACGATGCCATTCGGGCCTCACAGCAGGCGCTCAAACTGAATCCCAACCTGCAGATCGCGAAGAACAATCTAGCCTACTCGACATGGGAGAAGCAACGCACGCAGCCGACGTCGAGCGGGCACTGAGACAAGACCGCTAGCCGGGTTAAGGACTTGGAGCAGACGGCCGAGAATTGGGCGAAGGCTAAGAAGATTCGCGAGTATATCCTGGCGGTTATCGAGTCGAAGAAGGCGTCAGGCAGGAGGCCCTGCGAACCGCACCTTTTTTCGCCACGGTACAGATAAATTTTCGAGTAAAAGACGCTCGGCCTACAACGTCGTGCCGCCCCACGCAGCCCACGCCGCCGATAGAGAGCCGGCAATGCGGCCCTTTCAGTAGATTGCCAACAGCCGCCGCTGCTTCTTTCTTACTCCACAATCGTATCAACAATCCGGAAGCGCGGGGTGTGAAGGAGCATTCCGCGACGCAAAGTGGCGAAGATTCACGCAGCCAGAACTGACTGGTATTCCTCGTAGGCGCCCTTGAAGTCGGTCACCTGATGATCGCCTTCGAAGTGCCAGATCCGAGTCGCGACTTCGTCGATGAGGTCGTGGTCATGAGTCACCAGCAACACGGTCCCAGGATACTTTTGCAGCGCAATATTCAGCGCATTGATGGCCTCCAGGTCCAGATGGTTGGTGGGCTCGTCCAGAACCAGCACGTTCGGCTTTTGCAACATAAGTTTGCAGAACAGCAGCCGTGCGGCTTCGCCACCGGAAAGTACTTCGGTGCGCTTATTGCCGTCGTCGCGGGCGAAGAGCATCTGCCCCAGCAAGCCACGGATTTCTTCATTCGCAGCGCCCGGATCCCACCGATGCAGCCATTCGAACGCCGTCATTCCCTTCTCGATGAGCGCCCTGTGGTCCTGCGCGAAATATCCGACGGACGCCTCGTGTCCCCAGATGACCTCTCCGTCACTCAAGAATGGGCCATCATATCCGCTGGTCTGGCGCAACTCCGCTTCCGGAATCGTCGGCGAATTAGCCAGCAGCGCATTCACGAGCGTCGTTTTACCCGCGCCGTTACGTCCCATCAATGCAACCTTCTCGCCGCGCGTCACGCTAGCCGTGAAGCTGCGGATGACCTCGCTGTCTGCGTACGATTTACTGACGTTTTCCAGTTCCAGAATGTGTTTGCCCGACGGGCGCTTCTGTTCGAACTTGAGATAGGGGCGCTGTATGTTCGACTTCGCAAGCTCGGTGACCTGCAGACGCTCTACTTCTTTGCGTCGCGACTGCACCTGGCTGGAGCGAGTGCCGGCCGAGAAGCGCGCGATGAAGTCGTTCAGTTGAGCGATCTTCTTTTCCCGGTGTGCGTTCTGGCCTTCGATCTGCGAGCGAATCTGGGTCTTGGCCATCACCATCTCATCGTAGCTTCCGGTGTATGTGATGATGGTTTCGTAATCGATATCCGCAATGTGCGTGCAAACGCTGTTCAGGAAATGGCGGTCGTGCGAGATGACGATCACAACTCCGTCATAGTTCCGCAAAAACTCTTGCAGCCAATGAATCGAGTCCAGATCAAGGTGGTTCGTAGGCTCATCCAGCAACAGCGCCTGGGGATGCCCAAAGAGCGCCTGCGCCAACAGCACGCGAACCTTCTGCCCGCCTTGTAACTCACTCATCGGACGCTGGTGCATTTCGTCGGCGATGTCCAGGCCTTGCAGCAGGAGCGCAGCATCGGTCTCGGCGGAGTAGCCATCCTCTTCGCCGACGATGCCCTCCAGCTCTCCCAGCCTCATGCCATCATCGTTCGTGATCTCGTGTTTCTCATAGATGCGGTCGCGCTCTTCCATCGCCGCCCAAAGCCGCTTGTTGCCCATGATGACGGTATCGAGCACGCGATAGGCGTCGAAAGCGAACTGGTCCTGGCGCAACACACCCAGCTTCCGAGGGCGCACCACGGTACCCTTCTGCGGCACCAACTCACCGGTCAACAGATTCATGAAGGTGGACTTCCCTGCCCCGTTGGGGCCGGTTAGTCCGTAGCGCTTCCCGGGAGTAAACGCGGTGGATACCTCGTCGAACAGAACTTTAGCGCCGTAGCGCATAGATACATTACTAACTGAGATCATGAGTTTTCTTCAGGAACTGCGGGAAAATTGCCTGCCAGGAGGGTCGCAGCTATCTAGATGAGGATATCATGAGCGTCGATATTTCGGCCTCAGCGCAGACGTTTCGCCAATAACTTATCAAACCGGTACGCAACAAAGCCCGCCAGGATCACTAAGTGCGTGAATCCGATCCATAGCCACTTCCACGACTTGCCGACAACACGTCCAAGTGACTTCCCCGAAGCAGACCTCTGGCCCGCGTCGATACGCTGTCGTGAGCCCGCCAACTTTCGACCTAGACCGAACGGGCCGCTCATCCGGGATTACGTGCGAGATGGCGGTTTTACGCCACGAATCCCGTGGTTTCCAGTATTCCGACGATCCAAGAGCTATCGCGTGTTCGGCACGGAGCTATTTTGTGGTCGCGCTGCACTCAGGATGCTTTTCCACTTCTTCGCGCAGTTTGCTCAAGTCAAACATGGTGGTAGTCGGCACACCTGAGAGGAAGGGTTTGAACTCGATGGAAACCGTTCCCGAGCTGAGCAATGCCTGGAGGAATTTCAAGCGGTCGGCGTCACTGCCGGCCGAAAAGACGTAAGTCACGGGGTCGCTGGCGGCCCACTCCGTCATTTGCTTGGTGCCGCTGATTGTCATGTTAAACACCGATACTCCACTCTTGGCCGTGACGTCAGGGCTGTCTTCCACCAGCAAACCTCCGGGCAAGAACTTAACCAGGTGCGCAGTCTTCTTGCCCTTCTGGATGCAAGCCAAACTGAAGATCGCTGTTTTCTCCTCGCCCGACATCAATTGATAAGGCTTCACTGCCATCACGCTCAGAACAACGATGCCCTTGCCCTGGGACACATGCACCTCTTGCCCCACGCCCAGCAACGACCACAACATGATCGCGACCAATCCTGAAATCTTCATCGGATCACCTTCACCAACATAATACTCACAGCTGCAAGCTCTAGTTGCCCGGAACAGAATGGCGTCAGGCGACAGATCGAGGTATTCGACAAAATTCTGCGATTCTGGTGTGAACGTGCAGCCCCGCAGCAACCAGCTGATTCTGGTGTGTTGCCATCTACAATTCCAATTGGGGTCTGGACACTACTGAGTTGCAGTGAGCTGATTCTTGATCGCGGTGTCGAACACAGAGTAAGGAACGGCCCCTACGATGCGCACTCCGTTGATCTCGTCCTTCGCGGTTTTACCGACGACGAAGCTGGGGGTACCACTGATTCCCAGNNTTGACCACCATCATGTCGCGCATCTCCCAGAACTTATGCTGCTCGCCGGCGCAGCGGGCGGCCACGGCAGCGCCGGGCGCGTTAGGATGAAAATCCAGCGGCAGGTCACGGCTGACGTAGCGCACTTTGCCGGTGTCGATGTAGTTCTTCTTGAGCTCGGCAAAGGTATCGGAGTGGAACTTACGACAGAAAGGACACTGGTAGTCGGCAAACTCCACCACGGTGACCGGAGCATCGTCGCGCCCAAGCGAATACCATCCCGGCGCCACGCTCATCTTTACTTTGTCGGATGTGGGAGCTGGCTGGGGCTGCGCGGCCGCCCTCTGCTGCCGTTCGAGCAGCTGGTGGATGGCCTTGAGTTCCTTCAGGATGTCATCAGCCTGCTCCTTGCTCATCCCTTCGGGCATGTTGATGGTGACAGCGTCGGCCTTCACCTGCTGCGAGTTCTCGGGGCGCGGCTGGGCAGTTTGCGCGGCCGCTGTGATCGTCAGTCCCGCGAAGATCACAGCGGCGATTCGAATCCGGAAAATTATCTTCATGATCTCCTGGGCGGCGGCGAGTTGGGGGCGCCAACTCGCCATCGCCGTTCTAAAGGGCTACGACTGGCATTGCCCGTTCACGCAGGTTTGGAGGAAATTGCACTGGTTACCACATGCGCCGCAATTACTGTTGTTGTTCATAAGATTGGTTTCGCAACCGTTGTAGGGGTTGCCGTCGCAGTTTCCGTACCCCGATTGGCACTGCAGTATGCACTGGCCGTTGGTGCAAAGCGGGTAACTTTGAGGTCCGGAGGGACACACATCCCCGCACGTACCGCAATTATTGGGATCAGATTGGAGGTAGGCGCAATGGTTGCCGGGGCAAAGGGTCTGTCCCGTTGCACAGCCCATCTGGCAGACACCAGACACACAGCTCTGTCCCGACTGGCAGGCTACACCACACCCGCCGCAGTTGTTAGGATCCGTTTGCAGGTTGGCTTCGCAACCGTTCGACAGAATCCCGTCGCAGTTACCGTAACCAGCTTGGCAAACGAGTGAGCAGACGCCGCTGGAGCAAACCGGGGAACTATTTGGGTATTGCTGACAGACAGTACCGCACGCGCCGCAGTTGTTCAGGTTATTTTGGAGGCTGACGCATTGCCCGGAGCACAGCGTCTGCCCTGAACCGCATCCGCCCGGCGGTCCGCAAGCCCCGCTAAGGCAAGTTTGATTGCTGGGACAACCGTTTCCGCAACTCCCGCAGTTAGCCGGATCGCCTGTCAGGAGGGTATAGATACCTGTGCACTGGGTGCCCAGACCCGACTCGGTATCGCCTTGCGCCTGCATCTTGTATTCGACCAGCATGTTCGCATCGGCGCCCAGGGTTGCCGAGCACGTGGGGACTCCGGTGCGCAGCGATGCCTGAAGCGTCGCGCCTCCGGCGAATAACAGACTAATCGGCCCGGTGTCAGACCAGTTCTGGCCGGTCGTCAAAACCACGTCCTGACCTGTACTTCCGTCGGTGAAGCGGAAAACCGCAGGGACGCAGCTGGGGTCGGTCGGCGTTTTCGCCGTGATGGCGATACGCAGCACCGTGATGGCCTGATCGAGAACGAACTTACCGCCCACCCAGGTGCCGCTGAGGTTGCCGGGAAAGAAACTGGGCATGATCATGCGGGCGTTGGCGTCCCCGGTTGCGCCTGTCGGACCTGTCGGACCCTGAGGGCCTTGAGCTCCGGTCAAGCCAATGGGACCTTGCGGTCCGATAGCGCCTGGAGTTCCCTGCGCTCCTTGTGGCCCGGTTGAACCAGGAGCGCCGGCGGGGCCAGTTTGCCCCTCTGGACCAGTGGCGCCCGCCGGTCCAGCTGCGCCTACCTGCGCCATCAAACTCCA
>PLBD01000199.1 GCA_003135315.1 Acidobacteriaceae bacterium
GGCCGCGACGGCGAGCGCACTCCCATGCAGTGGAACGACAAGGTGAATGCGGGTTTCAGCAAGACCAGGCCGTGGTTGCCCGTGGCCGCCAATTATCGCACCCACAATGTCGCCAGCGAGCTGAAAGATCCCAACTCGATCCTGCTGTTCTATCACCGCTTGCTGGAACTGCGGCACGCGGTCCCGGCGCTGTTGGAAGGCGACTACGTTGCCCTCAACGAAAACGATCCCAACGTCATGTCGTACCTGCGTAGCTACAAGGACAAAGCGGTGCTGGTTGTGCTCAACATGTCGGCCGAGCCGCAGAAGGCGAGCTTCAATCTTGCGCCGCAGGGATTTTCCACAGCCGAAGCGAAGACATTGCTGACCACCATGAGCGCCGTGCCCGGCACGGCAAAGATCACGGAGATGACACTGGAGCCGTTCTCAGTCTTCATCGGCGAGGTCTCGCGCTAGAACTGGAGCCGCGCAGCGCCGTCTCACGGGAACATGCTCTTATGGCACTCAAGGCACAGACCGCACGTCTTGCATAACGACTGACCGGGCGCAGGGGGCGTCTTAATCAGCATGTAAGCGAAGTTGGAGGCGTGCGCCTTATGGCAGCTCATGCAGGTGATGGGCGCAGCCTGCGGTCCCATCGCGGTATTGGGTCCCGAAACAGGGTGGCCTTCGACCGGGTGGTTTGCGGTCAAGGTCTGATTCAAGTTCAGGTACATCCAGCCTTGCATCTGGGCGAACGTCAGCGTGACGCCCCACGGCACCGTTACCGTCTTCTTGCGGTTGTTCACCTTCAAGCGCGCCCGCGCGTGGCATCCCAGGCAGATGTCCTGGTGGGCGGCCCAGGTTTGTTGCGGAAAATTGCTGGCATGCGGCGAGTGGCACACTACGCAGTCGCCCGCTTTGTACGGGCCGTGCAGCACCTTGTCGTCAGCTAACGCATGGCATGTGATGCAGAGTTGGTTGACCGGCGCCACCAGGTTGACATGCGTGACTCCCTTTTCGTTCTGGACCTGGTGACACGTCGTGCATCCCATGGTCATGGCCGTGTGCACGTATTTCCCTTTGCCAATGTCGCTGTGGCACTGGGTGCAGGTGGCAGTGTCGGCATCGGCCTTGAGCGTAACCGGGTGAACCCCGCCTTTGGACCAGACGTCCATTTGCGCCGGGCATGGCGACGGCAAACCTACAAGCGCGGCAACCAGCAGAATGAAACTGCAACCACCACGGTAGCGCATTGGCGATGACCCCCGGAGAGTGCGTAAGAACGAAGCAGAATTTTACGCCGACAGCCCATCCAGCCGCAGTGATGCCAGGTTGGGGAAACTCTGATTAAGTCGGATCTCTCGAAGGGGACGGCCTTCAGGCCGTCCGTAAGCACCGCAAAATCTTCGCGGCTTTAGCCGCTGAGGGACCTCGCTGTGACTAATCAGAGTTTCCTTGGCGTCGAAAAGCGTGGAGCCCGACCGTGCAGTCCGGCCATCGCGGTTACGGCAAAGCTATTCCGCCGCGGTGCTTCGTGTTACAACTGAGAACGTCCCGCCAATGAACAGCAAGCGCACAACGATCGTCTTTCTCAGCGTGGTCGTGCTTATGGTGCTGGGCCTTGCCGTCGTCATCACCTGGCCCTTTCTGAAGCCATTTGCGTTTGCCATCATCCTGGCTGTCGTGTTCTATCCGGTGCACGAGAGAATGTTGCTGGCGACCCGGCGGCGGAATGGCCTGAGCGCGCTGTTTTCCACGCTGCTGGTCCTGGTGCTGTTTGGAGTGCCCAGCTTCATCATAACCACCCTGGCGGCGAACGAGGCGGTCAGCGCCGCGCATTATCTCAGCCGCAGAAGCGCGGAAGAGGGCGGCCTGACTCTGTTTGTCACCAAGTTGGCCGCTCCTCTGCTCCACTTCGCCGGGCGCTGGGTGGACGTGTCCAAGTACGACGTACACGCCATCGTCACCTCCAACGCGCAGAAAGCGAGCCTGGCGACGGTGGGCCTGGGTGCGACTGTCCTCGGCAATCTGGCCCGCTTCACCATCGATGCCCTGATCACCTTCGTGATCCTTTTCTTCCTGTTTCGCGATGGCAAGGACTGGGCCTATCGCGTAGGCCGGCTCGTCCCGCTCCAGCCGGCGCAGGTGTCGCGGCTCTATCGCAACATTTCCGACACCATCGTCGCCAATGTTTACGGCATTCTCAGCGTTGGCGTCGCCCAGGGCCTGCTGACCGGCATCGCCATGCGGATTGCTGGCATGCCGTCATCGCTGTTGTTGGGACTGGGCGCGGCTTTCGCCTCCATTATTCCCGTGGTCGGATCCTCCCTGGTTTGGGCGCCGGTCGCGATCTACTTACTGTTGAATGGGCTTATCTGGCAGGGCGTGTTCCTGCTGCTCTGGGGCGTGTTCGTGGTCAGCGCCGCCGACAATATCATCCGTCCCTGGGTAGTGGGCGGCCGCGTGGAACTGCACCCCATGGTGCTGCTGTTCTTCATCCTCGGCGGCGTCGAGGCCTTTGGATTTATCGGATTGTTCCTGGGACCGGTGGTGGCGTCCGTGCTGGCGGCGCTGTTCGCCATTCTGCGCGAAGAGCTGAGCCCGCCGGCCGTCGGTTGAGGTCACTCCTCGCCGAGCGGCTTGTAGAGGTCGCCCTGTTGGCGCTCGCCGACGCTGCGCAGCGCATTGACCGCGTACTCCTGGAAGTGCGGCGAATTGCGATGCGCTTCCAGCGCAGCGGCGTCGCGATACTGCTCGTAGATGAAGAAGCGGCGAGGGTCGTCGATGTGACGGTGGACGGTGTAGCCCAGGCATCCGGGCTCCAGACGCGAAGCGGCCTGAAGCTTAGCGAAGATGATGGCCACTTCGTTCTCGCGCCCCGGGTGGGCCATCCAGGTTACGGCCAGCACCAACATATGGTCCTCCGCAAATTACTGTTTGGTTGTTCCGCTCACGTCATCCAGCATCCGCGCAAATTCAGGAATGACCATTGTCTGCTCGCGGTCAGGTCCGGTCGAAACAATCCCAACCTTTGCGCCTGATTCCTTCTCCACGAACTCCAGGTAGCGCTTCGCCTTCTCCGGCAGCTTGTCGTAGCTGTCGACGCCGAACGTGCTGGTCTGCCAGCCCGGAAGCTTGCGGTAAACCGGCTCGATCTTCTCGTAGCCGGAAATCTGCGCCGGAATCTGCTGCGTTTCTTTGCCGTCGATCTTGTAGCTGACGCAGACGGGAATTTCCGCCTGATCGTCCAGCACGTCGAGTTTGGTCACCACCAGCCAACCGGTGCCGTTGATCATGTTGGAGTAGCGCAACAGCGGCAGATCGAGCCAGCCGGTGCGACGCGGACGTCCCGTGACCGCGCCGAACTCGTTGCCCTTCTTGCGCAGCGCCTCGCCGATGGCGTCCTTCGATTCGGTTGGGAACGGGCCTTCGCCCACGCGCGTGCAATACGCTTTCGTCACGCCGATCACGGTGTTGATCGACGTCGGCGGTACACCGGTTCCGGTACAGGCTCCGCCCGAAGTCGCGCTCGACGAGGTGACGAACGGATACGTTCCGTGATCGATGTCGAGCATCGTGCCCTGCGCGCCCTCGAACATCACCGCTTCGCCGTTGGCGATGGCGCGGTTTAGCAGCAGCGCGGTGTCGGTCACGAACGGCGCGACGCGGTCGGCGACGGCCGAATAGTCGGCAAACATGGCGTCCGGATCGAGCGGCTCGCTGTTGAACAGCGCGTGCGCGATGGTGTTCTTCTCCCGGCAGGCGTTCTCGATGTGCTTTTGCAATAGTTTCTTGTCCAGCAGGTCCTGGACGCGCAATCCGCTGCGCGCCATCTTGTCCTCGTAGGTGGGACCAATGCCGCGCGAGGTGGTGCCGATCCGCACTCGTCCCGGCGCGTTCTCCGCAGCCAGCTCGATCAGGCGATGATAGGGAAGAATGACGTGGGCGCGATTGCTGACGAAGAGATTGCCGTCAACCTTCACGCCGGTCGCGCGCAGCGCGTCCACTTCCTTCATGAAGGCAAACGGATCGATCACGATGCCGTTGCCGATGACGCCGCGGCAGCCCTCACGCAGCACGCCGCAGGGAATCAGTTGCAGGATGAACTTCTTGCCGTGAATGGTGACGGTGTGTCCGGCGTTGTGGCCGCCGGAATAGCGCGCCACCACCTTGAAGCGCTCGGAGAGCACGTCAACGATTTTGCCTTTGCCCTCGTCGCCCCACTGCGCGCCGACGATCACCGCTGTCTTGCCAGTTTTCAACTTGCCACTCCGCTTGCGATCGCAGGAATTGGACGCAGCAATCGCACAGTTCCGCACACAACTCGCCTCTCGTTGCAAAACAAAACCTGAATTCTGGGAAATTAATAGGAGACGGGCTATGTAACTCTAGATTTTACAGGGAGCGGTCGCGCAGGCGCAATGCGGAACATCAGAGGCTGCAGAGAGATCGCCATAGTTTCGTGCTACCCTCCCGCAAGGGAGATCGGCCATGTCGAACTTCATCCAGGTAACGCCCTTCATGCACGTCGACGACCTTGAGCGCGCGTTGACCTTCTTCACCGAGATATTGGGCTTCGAAACCCAGCTTCGCTTCGACGATTATGCCTATGTGCATCGCGAGACGGTGGGCTTTCGTATCCTGCGGAATATGGGCTCCGACGGCGCGCCGCCTGGAAATCGGCGCTTCTGCTACTACATCGATGTGCGCGATGTGGACCAGCTCTACGCCGAACTGAAGCCCAAGCTCGATACATTGCCCAAAGGCGACGTTCACGGTCCGGTGAACCAGTCCTATCGCCAGCGTGAGTTGCTCGTGCTGGCGCCCGACGGCAACCTGCTCGCATTCGGGCAAGCGATTACCAGGTGACTCGTGGCTCAACGGCCTTCGGAGAAGCCAACCCGCGGTGCGCTATGAAGAGGCGCAGCCCTTGGGCTCCGCTGAGAGCGGGCTTTTAGCTGCACGGTTGCGAGTCCCTTGTTTTGTCATCACCAGCGCGGCGGGGGATCTGCTGTTCGCCGCGAGACGCAAGATTCCTCGCGCCGGGTCTTTCACGTAGTGCCGTACACTGTTTCCCATGCCTGAACTTCCCGAGGTAGAAACCATTGCCCGCGGCCTCGACAAGCGCATTGCGGGCGACATTATCGAATCCGTCTGGCTCGGCTCGAAGCCGGAGCCGCTAAAGTCTTCTGCCGCCGAAATCGCAGAGGTCCTGGAACACACGCGTATCGCAAAAGTACGGCGCGTCGGCAAGCACATCGTTTTCGATCTGGATCTGGAAGGGAAGCGCAGCAAAGGGAAGAAAGCGCAGCCGCCTCGCGGCCAGTGGATTGTGCATCTCGGCATGACCGGTCAGTTACTGATTGGTCCGCCAGAAGCGGAGATGCTGAAACACACCCACGCCGTGCTGAACCTCAAGTCGGGACGCGAGCTGCGCTTCGTCGATTACCGCCGCTTCGGCCGATTGGCTGTCGTTCGCATGGAGCCCGAGCAGGGAACCGGCTTCCACGCGCCCGGAGCCGAGCCGCTCGACATCAGTATCGAAGACTTCATCCCGCTCTTCCGAGGCCGCAAGACACCCATCAAGAGCGCACTGCTGAACCAGAAGCTGCTGAGCGGCGTTGGCAACATTTACGCCGACGAGTCGCTGTTTCGTGCCAAGGTTCGCCCACGGCGCCGGGCCGCGTCACTTACCACGGCCGAACTGAAGAAACTGTACAAAGGATTGCGCGACGTGCTCCATCAGGCCATCAAGCTCGGCGGCTCGTCCGTCAGCGACTACGTCGACGCCGAAGGCCGCGAAGGATTCTTCCAATTGAAACATAGGGTGTACGGTCGCGAAGGCAAGCCATGTTTAGTCTGTGAAACTCCCGTCAAGCGGGTTATCATCGCAGGACGCAGCAGTCATTATTGTCCGCATTGCCAGAAGTGATTTAGGGATTAGGGGTCAGGGATTAGGGTCTAGGGATTGCAGACGTGAGGAATTCTCGCCAGCCCCCAGCCCCTAAACCCCAATCCCGTTCCACGATCTCCGTTTCTCTCGGAAAGAAATATTAGAGGTCTACACGAGTGTTTTTTCCATAGCTGTCGATCTTGGCGGGACCAACCTGCGCATCGCCGCCGTCAGCGGCGAAGGCAAGATGCTGGAGAAGGTAACCACCGGAACCGAAGTTCAGCTGGGCCGCGACCACGTCATCCGCGAGATGTGCGACGCCATTCAGTCACTGACCACCAAGCATCGCAGCGCGGGTGATCTCGCGGGCATCGGCATCGGCGTTCCCGGTTTCATCGACATGGACACCGGCACGATCATGCGGTCGCCGAATCTCCAGGATTGGGCGCACTTCCCCGTGCGACAGGAGATCGAGCGCCGCCTCAGCACCAAGGTCGTGCTGGAGAACGACGCCAACGCCGCGGCCATGGGCGAGAAGTGGCTGGGCGCGGGCCGCAACACCGATCACATGGCCATGTACACGCTCGGCACCGGCGTGGGTGGCGGCATCGTGATCAACGGCCGCCTGTGGCACGGGATGAATGGCATGGCCAACGAGCTGGGTCACTTCAACGTCGAGTCCGAAGGCCATCCCTGCGGCTGCGGCAGCCGCGGCTGTCTGGAGCAGTACGCCTCGGCGACCGCCATCGTTCGCATGGCGCATGAGGCGATCGCCAGCGGCAACGCGCCCGACCTTGCCGACTCCGCGCGCGGCAATGTCGAGTTCACCTCGCGCGGCATCTATCAGCTCGCCATTCAGGGCCATGCTTCGGCGAAGAAAATTTACGAACAGGTCGGGCGCGCGCTGGCTATCGGCGTCGGCTCTATGATCAACGCTTTGAATCTGCCCATGTACGTGATCGGCGGCGGCGTCTCCAGCGCGTGGGATGCCTTCGCTCCCACCATGTTTCAGGAACTGAAGACGCGCTCGTTCATTTACTCGGTTACCGCGCCCGACCGCGTGGAGAAGGGCGAGAAGCATACCGTGGTGACCATCGCGCTGATGGGCAGCGACGCCGGCCTATACGGCGCGGCACGATTGCCCATGCTGCCTCCAGCCGCGCAAACCGAGGCCATCCGCAGCTCCACGCCGTCGTAGGGTTCTGGATCACTTCCTTATCAGCAGGACGGGCAGAAGCGCCATCAGCAGAATGCCCACCAGCACCACCCACGAAATTTTGTTGGCGAAATTCATGGTGTAGCCGATCCCTACCCGTTTGGACACGAAGATCGCCGGATCGTTCGGGTTGTAATAGAACATCCCCGCTTTCCAATAGGAATCGCTCTGCGGCTCGGGCGTGGCGTCGTCTACCGTCGGCACGCTGATTTGACGGTACGCCCAATAGATCACGGCGGCGATGCTCACCGTCATCACTACCGGAATCAGCCATATCGGAAAACTGACCAGCGGCAGCACAGCGGCGGCGGCCGAGGCAAAGGTCATCGGGTAGAGCAGCAGCTCCGACAGGCGGACCATGATGCGCTGCATCGCGGTCTTACGCGATTGCCGCGTAACCAGCCAAGCGACACCCAGCATAAACAGGTTGAGTCCTGCACCAATCAGCAGCGGTCCATAGACGCCGGACCAGGTGCGCGACGCCCAGCGGTTCGGCTGCCCATCCACGCCCCAATGCACGGGGAAGCGCTCGGGCAACAGGTTCCAATGTGCTTGCAGGTAAACGCCGATCGCGGCCAGCGCCAGAAACGGCGGCAGCCAGAGCCACGCGCTGAAAGCCTCTCCGCTGGTGCGAGGGGACAGCTCCGCCCGCCGGATCTCAGGTCTGTGCTCCCCGTAGCGCTCGTGCACCTCGCGGAATTTCAGCCAGTAGCTGACGCTGATTCCCATGACCAGCAGCAACGCCGGCGCGAGCGCCGCGTATTCAGGATGCTGCGGGGCCAGCACCAGGCCCAGCGCAATCGCGATCAACGTCCACAGCGCGGCCTGCAACCGGTAGGAGCGCAGCAGGCGGCGGCCATCGGCGCTCTGCGGGAACTCGGGATCCACCGTCGCGCTGAAGAAGATGCCACGCCGCGTGAGCAGCGGCAGGAACTGGAAGATGATGGCCACCAGCGCCAACGGAAGAGCGGTGAAAAGAATTTCCAGCTTCATAGGTCTAGCTCGATTGCCGCGTTGCGAAGCTCTACGCTCAGCTTCGCGGCAGACGCTCCTTGCGATTGCATTTCCGCCACCAGCGCCCGCAGACGACGGCGGAACTCCGTCACTTTTTCGGCGTTCGCAGCCGGAGCGTCGCGCTCCACCACGGTCGCTCCGCGTCCGTGCCGCAGCTCCAGCCAGCCTTCCTCGGCCAACGTTCGATACGCCTCAGCGACGGTGTTGAAATGCACTCCTAAGTCCACAGCGATGCGGCGGACCGACGGCAGCTCCGAGCCGGGAGCGAGTTTGCCGCTCACCAGCAGAATCCGCAGCCCATCAACAATCTGCCGATAGGCCGGAACGCCGGAGTCCAGATCGATGCGCAATGTAGGGCCGCTGCTCACTGTGTACTGTACGCATACATTATACAGTTAGCCCGCGATTGTCAATAGGGAGATTTGGAACGGGAAGGAAGACGTAGCAATGTCGTCGCAAACATGCTTTGCTTGCCACGTTTTCAACGAACATTGAAGGTCTTACTTTAACTCTGGAATCCGCGCCCGCTTCAGCGCGCCCAGAAATTGCTCGTTCTGTTCCGGCGTGCCGATGCTGACGCGGAAGGCGTCCGGCGCGCCCCACGGTCCCGTCATCGGACGCACGATCACGCCGTTTTCCTGGAGATGCTGGCAGAGGCTCCGTGCTTCCTCGCCGACATGGCAGAAGATGAAGTTTGCCCACGTCGGCACCACGCGGATTCCCATCTCCGCGATCGCCGGCGTCAAAAGCTTTGCGCCGCGGGCGTTATTCTCCACCGATTTCTGCAAGTGGTCTGCATCGGCCAGCGCGGCCAGGGCCGCGGCCTCGCCCAGCGCCGACACCATGAAGGCCGGCTTCATGCGCGCGAAATATCCCATCAGTTCCGCCGGCCCTATACCGTAGCCGACCCGCAGCCCGGCCAGCCCGTGCGCCTTGGAGAACGTCCGCAGCACGACCACGGGCCGTTCGGCTCGCACGTAGTCGAGCGCGTGCGAATAGTCGAATCCGCGCTCGGCTGCGAAGTAGCTGGCAAAGTCGCAATATGCCTCGTCCAGTACGGTGATGACATGCGCCGGCAGCCGGTCGAGAAAGCGATCGATCGCGCCGGCGTCCACAACCGTTCCAGTTGGATTGTTCGGGTTGGCGAGATACACCAGGCGCGTGTTGCCATCGACCGCGGCGAGAATGCCTTCCAGGTCGTAGCCATCGTCGAGGGTCGGCACTTCGATCAGCCGCGCGCCCGCAGCCTGTGTGACGATCGGATACACGATGAACGACAGCTTGCTGGTAACGGCATTCAGTCCGGGTCCCAGCAGCGTGCGCGCCAGAATGTCCAGCAGCGTGGTTGAGCCCGCCGTGATCAGGATTTGCGTGGGGTCGATCTCGTGGATCTCGGCCAGCCGCGCCGTCAGCTCCATCACCCCGTTATCGGGATAGAAGTTGACATCGCCGGTTGCCGCCTTCATGGCCTCAACCGCCAGCGGCGAGGGGCCGAAGGGATTTTCATTCGAGGCCATCTTGATGCAACGCACGCCGCTCTCCATTTCCGCCTGCCGCAGGTGTTTCCCCGGCTTGTAGCTGGCCAGCTTCTGCATGTGCGCCGGAACCAGCTTCTTGAAGTCTGTCATTCTATCTCCGTTGTGGCGGCTGCAATTAGCAATTAGCACTTGGCACTTAGCCAAATCTCAGATGCGCGAGTTTTCATTAGCTGTTTTGGCTAGTTGCTAATTGCTAACTGCCATCTCGCGCTGTCCGCGAAACTGCCTTCCTTGCACTTGCCGCAGCTTTCAATTGCGCCACTTCCTTCGTCGTCAGATGCCGCAGCTTGCCCGGCTCCACGTCGAGTTCCAGCGGCCCGTAACGCACACGCCTGATCTTCTCCACGTGGTGTCCAATCTCCTGGAACATCCTGCGGATTTGCCGGTTGCGGCCTTCTATCAGCGTCATCTCGTACCAGGGATTGTCGCCCTCGCGCACTAACTGGATGCGCATCGGCGCCGTTCGCACTGCCTCCGACCGCCGGCGCTGTCCTACCCTCGGCAAGCGCCCGGCCGGCGTTTTCAGCGGAGACCGTTCCGGCCGCAGCATCACGCCGCCACGCAGCTTTTCGACCTGCTCCGCTGTCGGCTTGCCGCTCACCTTCACCACGTAAGTCTTGGGCACGTGCGACGACGCGTGAGTCAACTTCTGCGCCAGCTCGCCGTCATTGGTCAGCAACAGCAACCCTTCGCTCAGATAATCCAGCCGCCCGACAGGATACACGCGCGCTTTCACGCCCGTCACCAGGTCCAATACGGTAGGACGTCCCTGCGGGTCGGTCACCGTGGTCACGTAGCCCTTCGGCTTGTGCAGCAGCAGATACACCTGCCGCTCGGCGCCGCTCAGCAGCTTGCCATTGATCTTGATGTGATCGTGCTCGGGATCGGCCTTGGTCCCCAGTTCGGTGACGATCTGCCCGTTGACCGACACCAGTCCGCCGGCGATCAACTGCTCGGCTTTCCGCCGCGAGGCAATGCCCGCCGCCGCAATGATCTTCTGCAATCGTTCAGCAGGCATCAGCAGCCTGTCCGGTGTGTCGACGTTGGTAATTTTCCGCGCATAGTTGTCTCAAATGCGATCTGATCTTCTCACGTCCGGTGACACTCGCCAAACCCACCACGACGCTTCCGGGTTACCAGCTCACTTCTTCCCGCGATAGAGCCCGGCAATCCCGAAGCTGTACGGCGTCCACGAGACTTCGGTGAAGCCTGCCTCGCGCATGCGCTGCAGCATCTCCTCCGGAGAAGGGAAGCGCAGCACCGATGCCGGCAGATACGCGTACGGCCCGCGCACGCCTGAAATCATCGTTCCGATGGCGGGCAGCACGCGGCGAAAATAAACGCGATAGAGCTTGCCCAGCACTCCTTTCGGCTCGCCGAAGTCGAGGATGCCCATCTCGCCGCCGGGCGAAAGCACACGATAGATCTCCGCCAGCCCGCGATCGTAGTTGGCCAGGTTGCGAAAGCCGAAGGCCGCCGTCACGAGCTGGAACTTATCGGCTGCGAACGGCAGGTTCAACGCGTCGGCCTCGATCCAGCGAATGTCCCGGCTGCCCGATTTTTCCGCCGCCCGCACCAGCATGGCATGAGAAAAGTCAGCGCCGAAAAGGGCGCCGTTCGCACCCTTCATCCGGCGATGCAGCGCAAATGTCATGTCGCCCGTGCCGCAGCACAAGTCGAGCACCTGCGCGTCGGGGCGCTGCAACACTTCCGCAAACGCGCGCGCCGTGCGGTTCCACCACACGCGATCGACATTCATCGACAGCACGTGGTTCAGCAGGTCGTAGCGCGGCGCGATGGACGTGAACATGTCGCGCACCGCCGCCGCCGCGGCCTCCTGATCGCGCGCCCCCGCCGGAGCCGCGCCCACAATGCGCTCACGATCGCTCGTCGCGGATTGGTTGCTGTCAGTCATAAAGATAGTTCGAGACACGCGGCCCTGAAGCTGGTTGCTCTTAGCCTTTAGCCCTTAGCTTTTAGGGAGAACATACTGCAAGGAACTCAGGGCCTGCTAAGAGCTAACAGCTAAAAGCTAAGAGCAAACGGCTAACGACCGAATCTTTTTCACCGCCTTCACCACGCATCGCTCTGGAACATTACTCACCACCTCGAC
>PLBD01000621.1 GCA_003135315.1 Acidobacteriaceae bacterium
CGTACACGGCATCGGTCGCCGCCGTTGAAGCGGCTACGCCCAGAGCCAGCCAGGGATGGATCTGCCACATTGTGGTACCTCGCTTTTAGAATCAAGCCGGTGAGATAACAACCCGCCGAGCATAACAGGGGTCCTCAGGGAAGCTCTAGCAGCCTGCTGAAAAACGTAATCGCAGTTCTGCCGAAAGGGCGCACCTCCCCAGCCCGAAGACTTGAATCGGATTGTCCCTGGCTACTCGCAGATCGCAGCTTTATCCGTCTGATCCCGCTTCGTCTTGTTTGACCTGAGGTTCACATGGNNAAATCCTTCCCCCGCAACCAAACAAGCTCAATAAAAGCAGGTACTTACGGCAGGCCAACCGCCTGCCGTTCTTCTTTGTTGGATCCAATTGGGTCCAGAAGAGTTAATGCGACCGGCTCGCGAGCCGGAGCCATGTCCCAATATGCACCGAACTACCTACGGACGTGGGTCGAACGTGAAGGTGGTACCCTAGACGCACTAATCGCTGGGCTACGGAACCTGAAATGAACGGACTAACGGGGGCTCGTGCGGTGAACTCATGCTGCGGCAACGTACGATTTCCAGCAGGCTGGGCGGAGGTCACGGACGCCGCAGGATGCGACAAAGTGTTTTATGCATGAGAGTTCCAGGACACCGTCTATGAATCCCAAGGATCGCCGCGAAGTCGACATCATCGATCTGCTGCTAGTCCTGTCCAAAAGCAAAGGCAGAATCTTACAGATCACGATTGCTATCGCCATCATAGCAACTGCCACATCGTGGCTGCTTCCTAAAATGTACACTGCCACTTCTACCATCTTGCCGCCGGAGGAGAGCCAGTCCAGTTTGACATCCCTACTTGGCCAGTTTGGCGCCTTTGCCGGAGTGAGCAGTAAAGACCTGGGCTTTAAGAACTCCTCCGACTTGTTTGTTGCAATGCTGAAGAGCCGTACCATCGAAGATCGTCTCGTGGACCGCTTTGATCTGCGCAAGGTGTACGGCGTGAAGTTTTATCAGGATGCACGGAAGAAACTGGAAGGCCGGAGCCATATTTCAGCGGGCGATGAAGGACTAATCTCTGTATCTGTGACCGACCGAGATCCGATGCGCGCTGCGGAGCTGGCCAACGCTTACGTTGCCGAACTCCATTCTGTGAATGAGAACCTTGCCATTACCGAGGCCGGTCAGCGGCGGCTATTTTATGAGCAAAAGCTCGACGAGGAGCGCAGAAGCCTGGCTCAGGCCGAGCAACTGCTGAAGCAGTCCCAGGAAAAGAGCGGCCTTATCCAGCTGGACGCCCAGGGCAAGGCGATCGTCGAGGCTGTTGCCGACATGCGAGCACAAGTAGCAATTCATGAAGTCCAACTTGAGTCCATGCGCACATACGCGACGGAGAACAACCCTGCCGTGAGACGGGCCGAGCGGGAGTTAGCCGAGCTGCGTGCTCAATTGGTAAAGCTTGAGCGCAATACAGGAGATGTCGGCAATGGAAATCTCGAGGTTCCAACTCGCCAGTTGCCAGAAGTGCAACTGGAATACTTGCGGAGAGCACGCGATCTCAAGTACCACGAGGCGTTGTACGAATTCCTCGGCAAGCAGTTGGAGGCCGCACGAATCGACGAAGCCAAAGATGCGATTCTCCTACAGGTAGTGGACAAAGCGGTTCCTCCGGAAAAAAGATCCAGCCCTCGGCGCCTGTTAATCATCCTCTTATCAACCGCGGGCGGTTTCTTACTGGCGTGTTTGGGCGCGCTATCGTTCGAAGCTCTGAAACGCAAGATGCAGGACCCCGAGAATCACGCACGATTGGCTCTCCTGCGTCATTACCTAACATCCTCCTCGGGAAGGTTGTGAGAAAAGTCAGCTCGCTGCGGTTTTGGTTTGGAACTCACTACCGATGACGGCTGCCCCTATGACCGTCAATCGCCCGAGCATTCGTGTGCTCGGTGGGCGTTTTGTTGGATACCTGTCGGCGGATGCCCTGAATTACGCCCTGGGCTTCCTCATCTATGGTTGGCTGGTTCGCGTCCTGACCAATCAGCAGTACGGTCAGTTGAGCATCGCCACCAGCGTCTATCAGGCGCTGATGATGATAGCCGCGTTGGGCTTAGATCTCACAGGTCCCAAGCTCATCAAGGAATTCGGCGGGGACTTCCTGGAGTTTGCCCGCAGGGCCCTGCATTTACGTCTGGCGGTTGCGCTGCTCATTTGTGGACCTCTGCAGGCTGGCATGGCGCTCTATGCCTGGCACCGGGGACAGAACCTGGTGGCGGTTGTCATCCTGGCGTCTTTCTCCATGGTGCTGGCCCGTGCTCTTGACCTGACGTATCTGGCAGTGGCACTTCGGCTACCCGCTCCTCTGGCGAAGACTCGGGCGTTGGGGCTTTCGGTATACTTGCTGCTGCTGCTTGTCTGTACCCCGATAGTGCGCCAGCATCTGTGGCTGGTGCCGATCCTGAATGCCGTGGGAGTGGCGATCGGGCGTCTGCAGCTAGGTCGCTTATTGAGACGGCACGTGCCCGTGTGCTCCGCGGCTCCGAAACTGCATTCCTGGGAGATCGCGGTCCAGGGGATCAAAGCCAGCAGCGGACAATTGCTGCTTCTGATCCTGCAGACCGGAGATGTCGTGCTATTGGCCAAGTACGTCAGCACGGACGCTGTAGGCCAGTACGCCATGATTAGCCGACTCTACTTATTGGGCCTGGCGGCACTGGGCGCCATGTTTAATACGTTCCTGCCCGAGGTAGTGCACGTGGCCCATGATGCCGGGAAGCTTCGCGCCCTGTTTCGGAGCTGCGTCCTTGCAAACCTGGCATTAGGATTCCTGGGCGCCGTGGTCTTTTGCTGGATTGGCACACCGTTGTCGGAGTTGTTGGCGCATCGCTCGCTTCCTGCCGTGAACGCGATTAGCCGGATATTTGCATTGGTCTTCCTCTTGATGGCCGTGGCCAATCCGTTCCTGGGCATGCTGCCAAGTTTGCATCGCGGGACTGAGTACATAGTGGGTATTGCATCGGCCGCGGCGCTTCTGCTTGGGTGCGATCTGGTGCTCATGCCCAGGTACGGCGTCGTCGGCGCGGCCTGCGGACAGGCAACTGCAACGGCCTATCTAGCGTTGTTCAGCATACTGGTTTTCCTGCGCCACGTCCGCACCCTGCACGCCGGGGACGTAGATGCTGCCGCTGGGGAAGCGATAAGCAACCCATGGCAAATCTGAGAGAGGTTTGGCAAAGTGCCTGAACTGCTTCTTTTGGCGGCGGTCGCGATACCGTGCTGGTACGTCTCCATGCGGTGCATCTCGCATGGGATGGTGCAGATAGACCATGTGGGAACGTTTACTTTCGGGTTCTTGTTCTACTGGATCACTCCCCTGGCGGTCAGGATTTTCGCCCCGAAACTTGATTTTCCGCTGGTGGCAACCTGGTCCGCTCTGTTTCGTGAAAGGCTGATCGTGCCGTATGCGATAGCCTGCATTTCCCTCTATCTTTGTTTTGCCCTGGGCGACACGCTGAGCCTGCGGTTATTTCGAGACAAGCCTAGGCGAGACTTGACCAAAGTGCCGCGGTTGGCATTATCTTTCGCGACGCTTGCCGGCTGCGTATTCCTGATCTATACGGCGTTTATTTTTCGAGCCGCGTTGGCTCGCCCGCCTTCCCCTACGGACTTCGCCGCCGAAGCTGCGAGAGGAGCCGTGACCACGTGTGTGGTTCTGTTGGGCGTTGTCTGCCTCATCTTCACGGTTGACCGGCCGGAGATGTCGTGGGCGAATCGATTCCGTAGCGTCTACTTCGTTACGTTCCTTGCCGGAGCCTTGCTGATGCTGCGGTTAGGAAGCCGACTCTATGTGGCTTCCTTTCTGGTGATGTTCGCTGTCTATTTAAGCACCTTTCGGAGCAGATTCAAGCTGACCACCGTTCTGGCAGGCGGCTTCGTACTGGCTTTGTTGTTCGGGGCTGTCGGAATGTTGCGGGAAGAGGGTGACCTGCGGGGGGCTCTCTTCAACGTGGTAGAGGAACCTATGCTGAACAGCCTCTCGCTGGTTCATCACCTGCGGTATAAGGGAATCTCCTGGCTCAATAGTCCCGATCAACTGGAGAGCGATTTTCTGAACCTGGTTCCCACTGTGGTCCTGCCCAATAAGTACGCCCTGCTCAAGAAGCCGGACGCCTACCGACCCTTAGGTGGCCTGAATTCATTTGTCTCCTTCGATCTGAACTTTGGGATGATCGGCTCGGGGGTGTTTCTGTTTGTATGGCCGATTCTGTTCCGCTATCTCAAGAGTCGCTCCTCCAATACGCTGCTTGCCACGATGTACATCATGGGCTCGGGATGGCTGGCATTCACGTTCTTTCGCGATCCCTTTTCGATATCTTTGGTGAAAGCTATCTTGCAGGATTCGGTGTTGCTGCCCGCGATGATCGTTGGCTTCGGCAGGTTGCTCTCGGCGGCATGTTCGCCCATTGGCGGTGTTGCCAACGCGTCCTTGGATTCTCAACTCGATGTACTATGAGTTGCTGCCCGGACTTTCACTTGCCGCGCTCGACGTTGTCGGGAGAATGAATAGCGACAGTTGGCGGCAGGCCAACCACCTGCCCGCGGTAATTGCTGCTGAGCAACGCGGTTTCTACCACGTCATTGACCAAAGTAGTCTTCAGGCAAAGGACCAACTGCTCAGTTCCCCATAGGCCGGGTCAATATCTTGCTCACTTCGCGCGCCAGTTCCTCGGGGACGAACTTGGCCACATATCCATCGGCTCCGACGCGGTGGGCATGAGATTCGTTAGCGGAGCCGGACAGCGAGGAATGGATGACCACGGGCAGGCCCTTAAGAGCATCGTCTTCCTTGATCTGCCGGGTCAACGTGAACCCGTCCATCTCCGGCATCTCCAGGTCAGTCAGCACCATTGCTACCTTTTGGCTAAGAGGGATGCCGGCGCTTCGCGCCTCATGCGACAAAGTCTTGAGACGGTCCCATGCCTCTTTGCCGGTTTTGGTGCTCACAAATGGCAATCCCAACCGGGTCAGGACGCTTTCGATTTGCAGGCGCGCAACGTTGGAGTCATCGGCGTAGAGCACAACGGACCCAGATGGTATCTTGATCGTCGCGGTGTGGGTCATCTCCTCCCCGCTCTTGAATCGAGATGGCAGAGCTTCGCGGAGAATTGTCTCCACATCAAGAATCAAGGCCAGGCGGGCGTTCTCCTGTTTTTCGTCGAGGCGGGCCAGACTCGTCACCATCCCTCCCACCGCCGATCTCTCGGCGGAAACCACCCGCCCCCATTCCAAACGAACGATCTCCTCGACCTCTTCAACGGCAAAGCCCTGCACCGAACGTTCGTACTCGGTCACCAGCAGAATGTTGCGCGCGCTGGGCGTACATCCCACTACGGAAGGCAGATCGACCACCGGAATGATCTGGCCGCGAATATTGGCAACTCCAAGAACGTGCTTGGGAGCGCCGGGCATAGGCGTGATCGGCGGCATGATCAGCGCTTCGCGCACCTTGAAAACGTTGATGCCAAAGATCTCGCGGGTGTGCGCGTTCTGGTCTTCTCCCAGGCGAAACATCAGGAGCTCGAATTTGTTGGTGCCGGCCAGCTTCGAGCGCTCGTCGACTTCCTGCATCACGTCATTCATTGCCGAACTCCTTTACCCCTGCTTTTGCCTGATGGCAGTTCTCATAGCATCGAACTTGTCCAAGAGTTCCTGCTCGAGGCGGGAGAATTCCGTACCCTGGCGCAGGGCCTCCTCATGATCGCCCGCCTGCAACGCCGCGCGAATGGTTTGCGCGGTCTGGTGCAGGAGGGTATGCGGGTTTTCCACTTCCCGGAAGGCCGCCATCTGGCCCAGAAATTCACGGCCGATGCCTTCGTACCAGCGATAGAACATGCATTGGTGATGCCCGGTCAGCTCGGTGGACGAAACCTTGTGTTCACCGATTTCGGTCAGGACATGGCGCACGAAGATTCGGTGCTCGTTCCTGGCCGAGTCGATGTTCATCATGGCTACCAGGGAGTGCAGGGACTGGACCCGTTCGCTGAGCGAGAGGGTTACCGACTCGGCCCCGTGGGCTGTCTGCTCCGCCGAATGGCTGGCGCCCTCAATGGCTCGGGCTGAGCCTTCGATATCGGCAATGTTGGTCTGCACTTCTTCAGTGGCTTTCTGCACCCTCTTGGAGAGGTTTCGTACCTCATCGGCGACCACCGCAAAGCCACGGCCGTGCTCGCCGGCGCGTGCGGCCTCGATTGCCGCGTTCAAGGCAAGCAGATTGGTCTGGTAGGCAATCTCTCGGATGGTCTGGGCGATGCGGCTGATCGCTCCCACCTGCGAGATCAGTCCCTGGGAGGCATCGCGGCTGTGAGAAACCGACTCCGCCAGGCCGCTCAGGGTGCCTCCCACTTCCTTCATGGCACGATCGGTTTCGCTGGCGACCTCCATTAGAGACGAGGCATTCTCGGCGGAACCCTTCCCCATGCTGGCAATCACCTGCTCGGCCAGCCTGGAGTCACTCATATTTCGCCAGGATGCGTGAAAGGCCAACACCTTGCTCTTGCCGGCAAAGACGGGTGTGAAGTTGAGAAAGAAAGTTACGCCGCCGAGAACCAGTTCTGTGTTGTACTCGGTTGTCCTCCCTGCCACCATGGCGCGGAAGATATTGCGAATTCGTTCCGGATCCTTGTGGAACTGATGGATAGACCGTCCCAGGGCCGTGCGAACGTCAGCACCCCGCAGCATGGGATTCAGCCGGGCATGATTCAGGTTCATCGCCTCCAGCGCCGCCCGGTTCATGTAAAAAATAGTGTTCTCCATCTTCTCGTCGGCGTCGCAGAGCATTTCCAGACTGGAGAGTGGTCCCAACAGGACCGGGGCGAGTTCCAACAATCGTTCTTTGTCGAGATCTTGGTTGTGGGCCTTTCCAGGGCCGGAGCCGGCCCGGCTTTGGGGGATGACGGGCGATTGTCGCTTCCACCGCTTGGGAACGCTTTGAGTGATCGTAGGGCCGGCTTCTGCTGCGGCGACTTTGCCGGCTTCAGGATGGCGGTTCGGGCGGGTGATGGCGCTGGACATAGTGGTTTCTCCTTCAGTGCGTGAGTGCGGTCCCAACGGTCAGTCCGTCGAACCAGTTCAAGAATCGGTGTACGTTGTCGCCGGCATAGATTGCGCCATGCTGCGGACAGAGGAAGGCGATGTCGAGCTGACGTACGCGGTCGATCCACTCTTTCTTGGCGGCGTTGGACGGCATCCAGCGCTGATGAAAGTACTTCGCGTGCTGGATATGCTCGTCGAAGGCCTTGCTGGATTCCGGGCCTTCACCACCTACCCACACGCTGTGTCCGGGCTGCAGCAGGGCCGCTCCCACGTCTCCCGAGAAAAACACCTTCGCCTCCGCATCGTAGACGTGGAAGTTGGCCGAGGCGTGCAGATAATGAGCGGGTATGAATTCCAGTTTGCGTCCACCGACGAGCATCGCTCCGCCTTCGTCGGGAATGCTGGAGAACTTCGCTTCCAAGGCGCCGTAATGGCGGATGAAGCTCTCCCAGAGAGCAGGTATGTGCCATTCCATATGCCGGTAGCAGGTGTTCCACAGCGGGAGGCTCGAGGCGATGTCGGGGTCCTGATGGGAGACAAAGGCGCCGCGCACCGACGACGGTTGTATTACCTCGGCCAGGGCGGCGAGTACCTGGGGAAAAATTTCGAAGCCGCCAGGATCCAGCAGGACGCTCTGCCCGTTGGACTCGACAATGTAGACGTTAGAGTCGATGACCCGGCGCTCTTCCTGGTCGTACAGGATCCACCAGCGGTGGTTACCCGCTTCAAATACCGGTGCTGCTTTCATGCAGAACTCCCTCCAACTCACTGCGATATTCCCAAATGGCATCGCGCACCGTGGCTACGGCTACGCCCATCTCGTGGGAAACACGCATCAGCGGCGCGCCGCTCCGCTCCGAAAGCGCCGCTTCGATGCGACCATTGGTGACGACATACTCCTGCTCGGCAATGCCTTCCTGCAGCCGAGCCACGGTCTGTACCAGTTCACGCAGAATGACCACCGCGTCTGCGTCTTCGGCCGCTATACCGCGCTGCCGGCTTCCTTCCGACTGACGAACAAAATCCGCGCACCTGGCGTTACAGCGCGCGTTCTCAGCAATGCGGCAAAACAACTCCGCATTACGGCGGCGCTGCAGGATGTGCATGTGCGCCCGGACGAGGGGCGCCGTGGAATGCTGCAGAGGAGCAGCAGCCTCCTTGAGGTGGGCTGCCTGCTCCCGAAACGCCTGTGCCACCACGCCGTAGCCGGCCAGCTTGTTGCCATGGCGTTTGACGAGAACCATGGCATTCAGCGCGCGGCGGTCAATCTCGTGCAGGGCGTATTCGATGGTGCGACAAGTACGGTACGAGGCATCCATAATGCGCATGATTCGTTGGATGTCCATCAGAATCTCCCTTCCGCGACGGCTGAGGCCGCAGCACTTAGCGTGCCTGCGTCCAGGATAAGAACCACACTTCCCCGTCCGGAGATGGTCGCTCCCTGGTACCAGGTATGCGAGGCGAGGAAATCGATGGGCTTGACCACCGAATCCTCATTGCCCAGAACCTCGGAAACAACAAACAGGCCACGTTCGGTCAGGACGCCTTCGATGCTTTCCGCCCCCATGCGCAATGGCTTGTTCTGCAGAATGGCGCCCAGGTCCACCAGGGGCACGGTATTGGTGCCGTCTACGCAATAGGTCACCCGATTTCCCAGCCGATGCACGCGATTGCTTTCCAAATCCGTGAGGCTGTCAATGGCGGAAATTGGCAACGCATAAATGTCCTTCCTCAGACGTAAATAAAGCACCGGCAGCACCGCCAAAGTCAGAGGAAATTCCATCGCGATGCGCGTACCCTGGCCGGGATGAGTGTCGATCGTCAGCCGGCCGCGCAGCCTGTGCGTCGTCGACTTCACCACATCCATGCCCACCCCCCGCCCAGAGACGTCAGAGGCCTGCTCCTGGGTGGAGAATCCGGGGCGGAAAATCAGTTCCAATGCCTCCTGTTCCGACAGATGGGCGGCCTGTTCGGCACTAATGACTCCCTTGTCGATGGCTTTTTGGGTGACCAGCCTTCGGTCGATGCCTCTGCCGTCATCGGCGACCTCGATGCGCACCTTGTCCCCCAGATGAATCGCGGCGACGCGCAATGTTGCTGCTGGAGGCTTGTTCACTTCAACTCGCGCTTCCGGCGGTTCGACGCCATGGTCCAGACTGTTACGTACCAGGTGCGTCATGGGAGCGGAAAGGGCGTCCACCACGGTCTTGTCGATCTCCACGTCCTCCCCCACAATTTCCAGCCGCACTTCCTTGCCTAACTGGCGCGAGAGATCGCGCACCACCCGTGGCAGTTGTTGGAACAGGCGTTTGCAGGGTTGCATGCGGAGCCGCATGACCGTGTTCTGGATGTCATTCACGGTCAGGTCCATCTCCCGCGCAATGCGGCTCATATCTTCGTTTTCCTTGCCCAGAGAACCCACGGCCGATGCCAGCCGATTGCGCAGCAGCACGAGTTCGCCGACCTGATTCATGACCGCGTCCAGACGCAGCGCGTCGATCCGTAAGGAGTTCTCAATCGCCTCGGCGCCCCGGGATGGCGGAGCGACGGGTGCCGCTGCCGGGAAGGAATTATGTTCCGTTGACCTAGCTTCCGGGGCAGGGCGTTGCTCCTGGTCTGACTCTTGATTGGTAAGACTCTGAATCAGGCTGCCCAGTTCCGGCGGACCGGCAGGCGGAATCTGGTTTTGCGCCAGGTCCTGCAGCATCCGTTCCATTACATCGAGTCCCTGCAGAACTGCATCGATGCGAATGGACGTCACCGCCAGCCTGCCGGAGCGAAGCTTGTCCAAAAGGCTTTCCAAGTCGTGAGCCCACTCCACGACGTGACACACCTCCAGGAAGCTGGCTCCGCCATTAAACGTATGGACCGCGCGAAAGAGCGACGCGAGCGCCTCACCATTGCCAGGCTCACCCTCCAGGAGCAGCGTGCTCTCCTGGGCTTTTTCGAGCATTTCTCTGGCCTCGACCAGATAGTCCGGCAATATCTCCATGTCCATAGCAACATCCTTCGCGACTGCAATGACGCGAGAGTCGTCTCCAAACAGCTCGCTTGGTCGCAGTGCCGGCTCGGCTCCGAGTGCCCGACCTTTACATTGTTCAAGGCAGGCGGCGAGCCAAACACAGCAAGAGTTTGTTAGAAATGTGTAATCGGCGGTCTTCGTTCACCACAGGTGAGTGAAAAACTCGTGGGAATTGCTGGTTTTTCCCTAAGTATGCCGGGGTGGGTCGCCAATGACCCGGATGGGATGAGGTTTCGTCCGGCTTCCACTGGAAAATGTATGAACGACAACAGCGGTGATTGGGCGGTTTTCTGGGAAGCGAATTGGCTGGAACCAATCGCAAAACAGGATCAGTTCCAGACCGGGAAGCTTACCGGCTACGGCAAGAATTAAGATCCCCAGGGAGGACAGGCCGGGGCATTCTCGCCCTTAGTGGGCCTCGTTCCCCAAGTCGTACACCCGCCGGATGCTCAGCGGCTGAGACAGCGACGAATTTTCGTAGCGTGAAGTCACGATGAGCTGCTTGCCGTTAGAGCTGACCCGGTAGGTGTCAGTGAGCTTTCCTGACCCCGTCCTGGTCTCGGCGATCAACTCGTCACCTTGCCATTCGGTTTTGGTCGAGATCTTGTTTCCACCCTCATCCGTGGCTTTGTGTTTCTTGCCGTCGGGATAAAGGGTGGCAGTGTGGTCGGAATCAGTAATCAAGATCTGGTCGTCGCGCTGAGAGATGTTGAGGTATTTGGGATTTGTGGCTAACTGCTCCCATTCCTGATTGCTGACTCCTCCGCCCGGATTCCCCATGCCGCCACGGCCCATGCCGCCGCCTCCCATTCCACCACGCCCCATCCCTCCCCCTCCAGGATAGCCGGCTCCTCCCGGATATCCACCGCCACCGCCCGGATAGCTGCCTCCAGGGTACCCGCCACCGCCTCCCGGGTAGCTGCCGCCGCTTCTGGTTTGGCTAACCTGCTTTGCCTGTTGCACCTTTTGCTGGGCATCGTCACTCTGGTCCGGGTTGAAGTTCCAGCTACCGCTTAATTGAGCCTTGTCTGCAGCGTGTGCTACGCCTGCCAAAGCCAAGAGACAAAACGCAGCCAACGGAACGGCTGCTCGCATCGAAAGCCTGCTAAACGACTTCATTCGAAATCTCCTCATCTTTGTTTCAAACACGACCGAAGACCCATCCACCCGCTTCAGGCACAACAATCCGAAAGAATTTTCTCCCAAACCTGCATGCCGTCTTGCCAGCCAGTCCCCGACGCCGGGGATGGGAGACCCCGACCTACCTGTAAAGCCATGGGGGCAAGCTGAGGTTCCCAGATTGAGGCACGGCTCAGTAGACTTGGAAAACAAAAAGCCTCGTGCCTCAGTCAATCGCTGATAAGCCGAAACGTTTCGTTCGACCACTTCAGCTCTCCCATTGACCGCCAAGCAACTCGGCAGTCCAGTCCGCCTGAGTCGCTAGTAGAATTCGACAGGAAGAAGTATGTCACGAACCGCCGCACCACTATTAGGCTACGGCGGTTCCGCGGCCGAGAATCAAGGTTTCGAGCGCCCCCTTTCGTGCCGCGCTTCTGCAGTTGGGCAAGTAAGGTTAACCCCGCTCAACAACGCCGGTTGGGATCCTTCGATTGCAACGGTAGTAGAACAACAGGAGGCGATGATGTATTACAGCAAAGGCAACTACGAAGCATTTGCACGTCCGCGTAAGCCTGCAAATATTGAGACCAAATCCGCTTATCTCGTGGGGGGCGGGCTGGCTTCACTGGCAGCTGCCGCCTTTCTCGTCCGCGATGGCCATATGGCCGGCGATCGCATCACGATTCTAGAGGCATCGACTATTGGAGGTGGCGCGCTCGACGGCGCCGGGAACGCAGAGACCGGCTGGTTGATCCGCGG
>PLBD01000064.1 GCA_003135315.1 Acidobacteriaceae bacterium
ACCGTCAATGGCTCTATGCCAAAATCAAATTGTTCCGCTGGATTCGCGAGCAGAACGGATGAATCCGGAATCCCAACTGGAAGCTGCGGTTTGTTTTGTCGCGGCGAACATTTCAGATCCGAAGCTGCGGACGAAGTTTCTGGATGAGGCCTGTGCAGGCGATGTGCATCTGCGCGCGGCGGTGGATTCGTTTCAGGCTGAAAGCGACGGTGTGCGGCTGTGCGTCGGTGGCGAGGATGTGCGGGCCGACTACGCAGTGCTGGCGACGCCGTTCAACGGCATCGAGAAACTGCTTCCCGCAGCACCCGAGATGGAAGCACTGCGACGCGACGCGGGGAGCTTCCAGAGTTCGCCGATCACGGGAATCCATCTTTGGTTCGATCGCGAGATCACGCNNGTGCTGCTGGAGCGCACCATCCAGTGGATGTTCCACAAGTCGAAGATTCTGGCGACGCGGAAAAGTTCAGCCGGACAGGGAAGCTATGTCGAGCTGGTAGTGAGCTCGTCGAAGACGCTCGTCGACAAGCCGCGGCAGGAGATCATAGATCTTGCCGTGCGCGAGCTGGCGGAGTTTTTCCCGATTGTGCGCGAAGCCAAGCTGACGAAGGCGACCGTCATCAAGGAAGTCCATGCGACGTTCTCACCTTCGCCAGGCAGCGACGCGTTTCGTCCGTTACACAGGACGCCCTGGCCGAGATTATTTCTTGCCGGCGATTGGACTGCAACCGGCTGGCCGGCGACGATGGAAGGCGCGGTGCGCAGCGGTTATGGAGCTGCCGAGGCGCTGAGCGGCTGGAAGTTCATGGTGCCCGACTTGCCGGCGAGGGGACTGATGAGGTTGTTCGAGGAGCAACGATCAGGGCGCTCTTTCAAAATCGCGCCGGCGAGGCGGGGGAGCGGTCTCCGTGATGTGAGCCAGGAACACGATCGTTATTCCGCAGAACGGTGATTTCTCGGACGCTTTGCCGCGGTTGATGCGTATATACGAAATGTGTACGATGTATATACGAGGTACGACTTATGGGCGCAACGATGACCTCAATACGGCTCGACACCAAGCTGGCGGATGAGGCGGCTGAACTTCTGGGAGTAAAGTCCCGTACAGAAGCCATTCATGCAGCCTTGAGAGAAGTCGTAGCGCTCAAGCGCTTTCAGAAGCTCATGAGCAGGAATGCCGGAAAGCGCTCATTCTCCGGCCTCGATGAGTAGCGTCCTCATCTTTGACACCTCGGTAATTGTCGACCAGCTTCGCAGTGGCTGTCACCAGCAGCGAATCCAATCGATTAGCGGGTTGATCAGAACGTCGTCCGTTGCGCTGGCGGAATTGTGGCGCGGAGCGACTAACCCCGCGGAGCGAGAATTTCTTCGTGCCCTTGAGAAGAATCATCCCGTCCTGACCCCGACCGAAAAAAACTGGTTGGAGTCGGGGCAGATACTGGGCAAGATGCACGTCGACAAGAAGCTGACACCGGGCAAGCTGCGCGACTTGCATTTCGATGTGCTCATTGCCCTCACGGCGCGCTCGCACGGGGCGCGGGTCATCACAAGCAACCGCAGCGATTTTGAGTTAATCCATCATTATCGGAAATTCCAGATGGAGATCTGGTAGGTCTCGCGCAGTCAATAGCAGTTGCCAGTAGTTCCCACTCATTCGAACGGCGCGAATGAGTGGGGCACCCAGCCGCCCAAAGCGATCTGGGTTGAAAGTCCCTACCGGGACTGGAGATCTCAATTCCTGCAGCCTACCCAGGACTTCGTCCTGGGCTAAACTGGGCCGCTTCATGCTCGGTTTTGCTTCGCAGGCTGCTATGCCGTAGCGGCGACGAGCTTTGACCGCTCTTCCTGGAAGCGCACTGACACCAGCTTCGAGACGCCTGGTTCCTGCATGGTGACGCCGTAGAGCACCGGCGCCATGCTCATCGTCTTCTTGCTGTGNNTCGACTTCGTCGAGGATGCAGAACGGGCTGGGCTGATACTGGAAGATGCCCACCAGCAGCGCCAGCGCGGTAAGCGCTTTCTCGCCGCCGGATAGCAGGAGCACGTTCTGCAGCTTCTTGCCCGGAGGCGAGGCAACCACGTCGATGCCGCTCTCCATCGAGTTTTCCAGATCGGTCAGGCGCATGAAGCCCTGACCACCGCCGAAGAGCTTGCTGAAGGTGCGGGCAAAGTTTTCGTTGATGATGTTGAAGGCTTCTTCGAACTTTTGCCGCGAGATGACGTCGATCTCTTTAATCGTGTTCAGCGTGTTCTCGATTGACTGCAAGAGATCCTGCCGCTGGGTTTCGAGGAATTCATGACGCTGCGCCGTCTCCTTGTATTCCTCCAGCGCCATCATGTTGACCGGACCCATGCTTTCCAACCGCGTGCGCATCTCGCGATAGGAGTTGTCTTCGTTGGCCAGTTCTTCGCCGGCGAGACGTGGCAGCGATTCGTCTGCCATGAGTTCTTCGCGTTGCCGGCTTAACTCCTGGATGCAGGTGTCGGCCATGTGCTGAGCATCGGATTGGACGCGGGCCTGTGCGGCGGAGAGCTCGCCGCGGCGATCGCGGGCAGCGTCGAGCGCCTCGCGTGCGGACTTCAGCAATTCTTCCAGTTCAACAATGCGAACGCGCACGGCCTGCAATTCGTCCTGCAGTTCGCGATCGCGCTGCTGTGCGACTTCGCGCTCGGCAGTCCATTCGATGACCTGTTCAGCCAGGCGAACGTTCTCCGATTCACGCTGCTGCTTCTCGGCGATAGCGGCATCGAGCTGCGCCTTCAGTCTGGCAAGATGGTCCGAAACTTCCGCCAGCATTGCTTCAATACGCTGTACGGTGAGCATCGCACCGCGNNTTCCAGGCTGCTCTGCGCGGATTGCATTTCCGCTTCCAGAGCGCGCTGCTTCTCTTCATGCTGAAACAGTTCACTAAGCTGCGCAGTGATGAAAGCCTCGCGCTCTGTGTGTTCTTCGCCGACGCGCTGGAGTTCGCGCTCGTACGTGGAAAGCCGCTCGCGCACGCGCGTCATCTCGTTTTCCAGTTGGCGCAGGGTGTGCTCGGAGGTCA
>PLBD01000569.1 GCA_003135315.1 Acidobacteriaceae bacterium
CTTCGGCCCTTGGGGGTTCGACCCCCCCTCCCGGCACCAGCGTTAGCCCTTGAAGCATTGAACAGCCTGCAACCGGACGAATCCCCTGCTACCTCAACCGGATATACCATGTGCTAGCGACAGTTGACATCTGACCTCTGACGGCTTGCATTTTCCATCCTCTCTGCTTCATCTTGAGTACATGCCCCGGCACAAGCCAGTCCACGGACACCAGGTCAAACAGCGTCAATTCGGCAATAAATGCTTCGGTTGCGGCCCTCAGAACGAAACTGGGCTGAGGTTGAAGTTTGTCTTGGACGAGGAGCGACAGCGATTCGTCTGCCGCTTCCGGCTGCAAGGGCGCTTTGTCGGGCCGCCGGCGCACGCCCACGGCGGCATCATCGCCACCATCCTCGATGAGGCCATGGGCAAGGTGAACAAGCTGCACAACATCGTCTGCCTGACGAGTACGATGGAGGTCACCTACCTGAAGCCGGTGCCGCTATTCAAGCCGCTGATCGTCGAGGGATGGGAGCAGCGGGTTCGTGGCCGCGAGCATTATCGCGCGGCTGAAATTCGCAGCAGTGACGGGGAAGTGCTGGCCAGCAGCAAAGGGAAGTTCATCGAGATCGATCCCCATCGCATGTTCGCCAAATACCTGAAGAAGAAGCACAGCGACGCGACGTAGGGACCTTTCGGAATAACTGTCTTCGGTCCGGCATTACTCAACGTATTCCGCGTAGTAGCTCAACCAAACGTGTGCCTTAGCCTCGCCCGTGTAGTGAATGACCACATCACCACGGGTCACGATCAGGAATGTCTTGCAATCTTCAGGCGCCGCCAGGACGATTGGCACGGCCGCCTCGGCTCCCGGAAGTGAGGGCGTAGTCTTCCCCAGTTGATACTCGAGCCAAAGACTTCCGGCAGGCTGCGACGGGTCTCGATACTCTTCCCAGTGAATCGTCAGCGTCAGCCTGAACTCCCGTCCATTGATGTTTGGAGTATCAACGGCCTGATCGGGGTTAGCACTGGTCAGGATGAATGCATTGCTGCCGGTCATTACTTTTACCATCGGATTACCTACCCTTCATTTCCTCCGCCTCGCACTTGAGCGGAAGATCCGCGTTTTCACTCAAGAACTATACCTCATGAGTTTCCTGGGGATCTCGCCTTACGTTGGCGAACAATTACACCCCCACGATCGCGCTTCGGCGCTCCATCAGCACCGTATCCCGCCACGTGCCTTTCAGACAAGCGATCCGCTCGCGCGTGCCCACGATGCGGAACCCCGCTCGCTGGTGCAGACGGATACTGGTTGCGTTCTCAGCAAAGATGCCGGCCTGCAAGGTCCAGATGCCGTGGCGTTCTGATTCGGCAATCAGCGCCGTTAGCAATGCCGCACCAATGCCGTGGCCCCGGGCGCGCTCGGCAATATAGATACTGACCTCAGCTACGCCCCGGTAAACGTGCCGTGAAGAAACGCGGCTGAGCGCGGCCCAGCCGAGGACCGCATCACCGCTACACGCGATCAGCCTGCAGGTTGGCAGGTGGCGCGCGTCCCATTCCTTCCACTCAGGAACCGACTCTTCGAACGTGGCCCTGCCGGTCGCGATGCCTTCCCAGTAGATCTGACGCACCGCGTCCCAATGCTGTTCCGTCATCGGCAGGATGGCACAATCCATTGCACCGAGTTCCATAGCTTAAGAATATAGATTCCTGCCGCAAAGGCCGAATCTATGCAGATGTTGCGCGGGGTTACGCGCGGCTTCCGCGCAAGGTAAAATAGGAATTGAGTAACCTCGCGAAGTGAACGCGCTAGTTTGGCCAATCGCTAAGGGTTCCATGTCCGCGGCCAAGTTTTCCACGCGCACGCTCCGATCAGGAGAAAACGATGCTAGAGAACAACGGCAACAACAACAGTTTGCGCTTGAAGACGGGTCTGGCCGAGATGCTCAAGGGCGGCGTCATCATGGACGTGATGAGCGTCGATCAAGCCAACGTGGCTGAGAAGGCCGGCGCGGTCGCGGTGATGGCGCTGGAGCGTGTGCCCGCGATCATCCGCGCCGAAGGCGGCGTCTCGCGCATGGCCAATCCACGGCTGATCAAGCAGATCATGGCCGCCGTCTCGATTCCGGTGATGGCCAAGTGCCGCATCGGCCACTTCGCCGAGGCGCAGATCCTGCAGGAGATCGGCGTCGACTACATCGACGAGTCCGAAGTGCTGACGCCTGCCGACGAAGAGCATCACGTGGACAAGCAGGTCTTCACCACGCCGTTTGTCTGTGGCGCGCGCAATCTGGGCGAGGCCCTACGCCGCATTGCCGAAGGCGCGGCCATGATCCGCACCAAGGGCGAAGCCGGAACGGGCGACGTGATCCACGCGGTGAAGCACATACGGCAGATTGTGAAAGAGATGAANNGTGCGCATGGTGGCTAAAGCAGGGAAGCTGCCGGTGCCGAATTTCTCCGCCGGCGGCATCGCCACGCCCGCCGATGCGTCGCTCGTGATGCAGCTTGGCGCAGAGGCTGTCTTCGTCGGCTCCGGCATCTTCATGAAGGGCGGGCCCATCGCTCTCGATCTGCATGTCAAGGCGGAACGCGAAGAAGCCGAATCGCGCGCGCGCGCCATCGTGGCGGCGGCCACACACTTCGACGATCCCAAGGTGCTGGCCGAAGTTAGCTCGCAGATGACCGGCGCGATGAAAGGGCTGGCTGTGGCGGCGATTGAAGAGAAGGATTTGCTGCAGACTCGGGGATGGTAGGAGAGGCGCTTTTCGCCTTTCGCTCTTCGCTTTTCGCCAGAGAGGCGAATGGAGGTCGAGTGAGAAATCATGAAGAGCTTGAAGTGTGGCAAAAGGCACACGCTCTCACCATCAAGTTGTATCGGTTGACCGACTGCTTTCCCCGTTCAGAGTTATTCGGTTTGACGTCTCAAATTCGCCGGGCCGCGGGATCAGTCGGTGCCAACCTTGCTGAAGGATGTGGTAGGTGGGGTGAGGTTGAGCTGGCACGCTTTGTTCAGATTGCTATGGGTTCCGCAAGTGAGTTACACAACCACCTTCGACTGGCCAAAGATCTAGGTTTCCTGAGCCCACCTGACTACGTGACAACCCTCAAGGACGTAACCAGCGTGCGCCAGATGTTGACTGCATTTCTCCAGACGCTTCGAGGAGTGCGGACGGCGGGCAATCTCGCGCCAAAATCTCTGGCGAAGAGCGAATAGCGAAGGGCGAAAAGCGTCCATGCTTATCGGCGTTCTTGCATTACAAGGCGATTTTGACGCCCACCGCCGCCGGCTGGAAGAGCTGGGCGCGGAAGTTGTCCTGGTACGTAATCCGTCCGATTTCGATGGCCTCGACGGCCTGGTAATTCCCGGTGGTGAGTCGAGCGCGTTCCTGAAGCTGCTCGGCGAAGATACCTTTCAGAAGCTCAACGAATTTGTTCACAGCAAGCCCACCTTCGGCACCTGCGCCGGGGCCATCATGTTGGCCAGAGAAGTGGAGAACCCGCGCCAGGCCGGATTGAATGCCATCGACATTAGCATCCGCCGCAACGCCTACGGCCGCCAGATCGACTCCACGATTGTTGAGGCCGCGAGCGCGCTCGGCAGCGAGCCGCTGGAGATGGTTTTCATCCGCGCGCCGCGCATTGAGAGCGTGGGTAAAGATGTCGAAGTGCTGGCCAGACGCGGCGACGATCCGGTGCTGGTTCGGCAGGGAAGTGTGATGGCGGCGACGTTCCACCCCGAGCTCTCGCGTGACCAGCGTGTGCACCAGGAGTTCCTCAAGCTGGTAAGAAACGGCGCCAGATAGCAAGAAAATCCTACTGGTAAGATTTTATCTGCCGCGGCGCAGAGAGGGCTCTGAAGGATGGCGGACGCTTAGGACAGGAGCCAACACTTACGATGTCCCAAACGAATCAACGCATTCAACCGAGGCTCACCTCGGTTGCCGCACAACTGTTTGTGGGAAATCTCAAAGCATCCACGGACTTCTTCACCACGAAACTCGGTTTCACCCTCGACTTTGTCTATGGTGAGCCACCGTTCTACGGCCAGGTCAGCAGGGACAATGCTCGATTAGCCCTGCGCCATGTCGACGCACCTGTCATTGCGGAAGACATCCGGCAACAGGAGGAGCTTCTCTCGGCCTCCATCACGCTGGACAGCGCCGACGGAATCAAGCAACTCTTCCTCGCATATCAGGCCGCCGGCGTACTTTTCCATCAGGCACTGAGAGATGAGCCATGGGGAGCCACGACGTTCATCGTGAAGGATCCGGACGGTAACCTTATTCTCTTTGCCGCACCCGCAAATTAAGAAGGCGGCATATTTGAGCATTCGGTGAAAAAGTTCGTCGGGTATTCATTTCAGACTGTCGGCCCCAGCCTTGGAGCACTGAGCGTCCTGCGCGCTGGTAGCTCCGGAAACGCCGATCGCGCCCACAATCTTGCCGTCCATCACCAGGGGAAAGCCGCCTTCCACCGGCACTGCGCCCTCAATCGCCAAAACGCGAAGCCCTTCGCCGCCGGCGGCCAGGGCGTCCTGAAACGCTTTGGTCGGCCGCTTGAATCGAGCGGCCGAACGCGCCTTATCAATTGCGACGTTGGCGCTACCCAACTGCGTGTTGTCCATCTTCTCGTAATAGACAAGCGTGCCCGCCGGGTCCACGATCGCGACCGCAACCTTCCAATTGTTCTTTGCCGCTTCCGCCAGCGCCGGCGCCGCTGCTTTCTTGGCATCGTCGACGCTAATGGACAGGCCGTAGGGATTGGGCATCTGTCCACTGACCGTTTGCAAAGCACCGACGGCGAACATCACAACAGCGAAGTACTTCAAACCCAACTTTGCTGACATGATTTTTCCTTTCAGTTCTGTCGTCCCTGCTCAGATCGCAACTCGTACTCCTCAGCAGCACGCCATTTTCACATCTGTTTCCTTCACCGGCCCGAAAGCTTCCTCTGGAATCGGCACGCCGTGCAGCGTCTTCCAGCAGCGCCGTCCCGACTCAATCAGCACAAGCACGACGCCGGTTACGAAGATCACCATCAGCGTTGCATCCAGATAACCCTGGAATCCGTGGCCCGGCTTTTGCGCCAGCGGCAGGTAGATGTTCTTGATGGAGAGGACTCCGGCGGTGAGCGTTGTTACTCCGACGAAGCACATCGGGATCGCCGTAATCAGCGCATACTTCACCTTGCCCATGTTGACCAGGAAAGTAGTCACCACGGCGAGCGCGATGGTGGCCAGCAGTTGATTGCCGGTTCCGAACAGCGGCCAGATGGTGGAGATGGAGCCTGTGTAAATCAGATATCCCCAGCTCACGACCACCAGAAGTGAGGTTGTAAGGTTGCCGGGCAACCATGCGGTATTGCTGAACGGCTTGTGGACTTTGCCCAGCAACTCGTGCATGACGTAACGCGCCACGCGAGTGCCGGTGTCAACCGTGGTCAGAATGAAGAGCGCCTCGAACATGATGGCGTAGTGATACCAGTAGCTGGTCAGCGACTTCATGCCGGGAATGCCGCGGAAGATCTGCGCCATGCCGACAGCGAGCGAAACCGCGCCGCCGGTGCGTCCAGCCAGCTTCTCGCCAACCTCCTTGGAGAACATGTCCAGATTCACTGTGTGCATCCCCAGCTTGGCATAAACCGCCGGAGCGGCGTTGATGGCGAAGTAGTCGCCGGGATACATGGAGCAAGCGGCAATTAGCGCCAGCACCGCAACGATTCCTTCGCACATCATGGCTCCGTACCCGATGAAGCGCGCGTCGGTTTCTTTCCAAAGCATCTTCGGAGTGGTCCCCGACGAGATGAGCGCATGGAAGCCGGAGATCGCGCCGCAGGCGATGGTCACAAACAGGAACGGATAAAGCTTGCCTCCAATGATGGGGCCGCCGCCATGAATGAACTCAGTTACGGCGGGAAACTTAATGTCGGGATGAACGACAAAGACGCCAACGATCAGAAGAGCGATGGTCCCGAGCTTCATGTAGGTGGACAGGTAGTCTCGCGGCTCAAGCAGGAACCATACCGGCAAGACCGAGGCAACAAAGCCATAGATCGCCATTGCGAACACGATCTGATGACCGCTGAAGGTGAGCACGTGCGCGTAGGCAGAATCGGCAAACCAGCGTCCGCTGATGACTGCGGCGAGGAGCAGAATCACCCCCGCAATGCTGGGCCCCACAATCCTGATCTGACCGGGCGAGCTCTTGAACATGTACACGCCCATCAGGATGGCGATAGGGATGGTCATCCCGATGGTGAAGACTCCCCACGGGCTATTAGCCAGTGCATTGACGACAACGATGCCGAGTCCGGCGAGTGTGACCAGCAGAATGAAGAGCAGGGCGATCATCGTGACCAGGCCGGCGTAGGGGCCGACTTCGGTTCGTGCCACGTCAGCCAGCGAGCGGCCCTTGTGGCGAACCGAGGCCACAAGCACCGTGAAGTCGTGGACGCAGCCGCAGAGCACCGCGCCAACCAGGATCCATATAAATCCGGGAGCGAAGCCGAATTGCGCTGCCAGAGTTGGTCCCACCAGCGGACCTGCTCCGGCAATCGCCGCGAAGTGATGGCCGAACAACACCCACTTCGGAGACGGCACGTAGTTGTGACCGTCCTCATAAATGTGCGAAGGAGTAATGCGGCTGTCGTCGAGAGCAAGCACTTTAGCGGCGATGAACGCGCTGTAATAACGATAGCCGAGTGCGAAGACACACAGTGTCCCCAACATGATGGGAAACGTGTTCATGAAGAGCCCCCGTTATGGATTTTCGTCGGTTGCCAAACTGGGCGGCAATTCTTCCGGCCAAAACTGGGAACTCAACAAGAAGAAAAAGCATCGGCCGGAATTCTCGCTTCAGCTCCCAACAGCCGCATACTATACCTATTCCAGCGATGAGCGCGCTCTTTTTTG
>PLBD01000183.1 GCA_003135315.1 Acidobacteriaceae bacterium
CCGTGGGAGGTGATGCCGCGGGCGACGTGAATACCGATGGCGCCGATCTTGCGCGCTGGGCCGCTGGAGTTGTCTGAGAGGCCGCACCAGACACCGGTGAGGCCGCAGATGCGTCCGGCGCGCACCCCAAAGCCGGCGCAAAGCTCCATGAGCGCCTCTTCCATCCGCCGCACAAAATCCACCGGGCCCATGCGCGCGCCGCTCGGGTTGCGCAGGCTGCGCAGGTCGAAGATTGGATAGCCCACCAGTTGCCCTGGCCCGTGATAGGTAACATCGCCGCCGCGGTCGATCTCGAACAACTCGACGCCGCGCTTGGCCAGAAATTCGGGCGACGCCAGTACGTGGTCCAGCTTCGCATTGCGTCCCAGAGTGATGACCGACGGGTGCTCCAGGAGCAGAAGGGTGTTCTCGATCCGACCGGCTTTGCGCAGCTGCGAGAGAGTCTTCTGCAACTGCGAGGCAGTTCCGTACGGAACCATACCGAGATGGAGTACGTGAATGATCATGAGCAACTAGCAACTAGCGATTAGCTTACAACCCATTGGATAGGGATCAAGGCATTTTGGAGGCATTTTGCGCAGCTGCCCCACCCTGGCCAAATGATGGCCAGAATGGGGCACCCGGCGCCACTCCCATCTTGAGTCTTTTTCTCCCCCTGCCCCGTATATGCCATTAGTATGATCGCCACAGCCTTCAGTTTGCAGGTACCGATGGAAACCGAAGAGGCGCAAATCGCACGCGGGCTCCGGGGTCGCGATCCCGAGGTGCTGGACGCGCTCATCGAGCAGTATCAGCACCGGCTGCTGCGCTATCTGCTGCATCTGACCGGCAATCGCGCTGTCGCCGAGGACCTGTTCCAGGAGACCTGGCTGCGCGTGCTGGAGAAGGGGCACCTGTACGACGGGCGCAACCGCTTCGTGACCTGGCTGATGTCCATCGGGCACAACGTGGCGATCGATTACCTGCGCAAACGAAGTCCCGCGAGCCTCGACGAAATGAAAGACCCGGAGGAAGGCACGCCGTTCGAGCCGCCGGCGAGCGGGCCGTCGCCGTTCGACGTGGCCGCGGAACAGCAGCAGCACGAGCGGTTCAACGCGGCGCTGGAAAAAGTGTCGCCATTGTTTCGCGAGGTACTGGTGCTGCGCTTTCAGGAGCAACTGAAATTGGAAGAAATTGCAACTTTGATACGGATTCCCGTCGCTACCGTGAAAACGCGGATTTACCGCGGCGTAGCGGCGCTTCGTCCTTTGTTACAGGGAGGGCCACAATGACGGCTGGGGAACACGAGCGCGCGCTGGATTTGACTATGCGGCGCGGAACGGAAGAGATTGGCGCGCCGGATTCGGCCTGGCTGAATTCGCACCTGAGCCTGTGCCCGGAATGCGAGGCATTCGCGGCTGACTTCGACGGCACCGGACGCTTGCTGCAAGCGGTAGCTGTGACCGCCAGCCCGTCGCTGGTGGCTGCGACGCAGATGCGGGTACGGGCGCGCGCGCTGCAGATGCAGGAGCGGGAGGCGCGCACCGTGTTGATCGCGATTTCCTTCTGCATCGGAGCGATGTCGTCCACGATGTCGGCGTGGCTGTGGTGGAGGTTCGGAGGCTGGGTGGCGCAGAGACTGGCGCTGCCTCCCTCGATCGTGGAGCCGGGAGTTTTTGTCGTCTGGACGCTGCCCGCCGTGGTGATTGCGGTTGCCATGCTGGCTTCGTCACGCCCAGTGATTGACCGGTCGCTGACCATGAGAATTCTCGAAAAACAGCAGGAAGGAGGCCGTCAATGACGGAGCGTAAGTCGCGACTACAGCAGGAACTGCGGATTATCCCTCTGGGCTGGACCGTGGCCGCGGCGATCGGAATCGTTGTGGTCGAAGCAGTCTGGGAATTTGTCGTACCCCATTTAGGGCATAACGATCTGCCGCCCGCGCCCTGGTACAACTTGCTGGGAGCGCTGGGCGCGCTGTTCCTGGCAGCGACCATCCTGTTGACCGGCTACATCTATGCCGACGCGAAGCGGCGCGGCATGAATGCGGTGCTGTGGACGGTGCTGGTTCTGCTGATTCCCAAGCCCATCGGCTTCATCGCGTACTTCCTGCTGCGCACGCCAATGCTGGCGCCGTGCCCGAAATGCGGCGCGCCGGTGGGTGCGGATTTCACGTTTTGTCCGAAGTGCGGCTGCGCGCTCATGCCTAGCTGTGCGGGCTGCGGCCGCGCCATTCGACGCGATTACGTGTGCTGCCCGTATTGCGGGAAGCCCGTGGGCGCGGCGGTCTCGCCATCAAGGCCCCCCGATCCGCCGACCGCTTAGGCCGCGGCAACAGGATCCTCCGGACAGGCAGGAAAAAGAGGCGCGATGCGATCATCGCGCCTTGCTGGTCCAACGCTAACCACGGGGCGCCGGAAGCGGTTGTGGTCCCAAAGAGAATCTACCTCCGCGGGCCAACCAGTTCGGGTTCTTCTTCGACCTCGATCTGTTCGACCGTCGCATTCAGCCGATCGCCGTTAAAGATCTCTTCGACTTCCAGGGTCTCGTAGGCGTGTTCGCCATGGAGCGACTCGTCGAGTCCAATTTCCTCACTCATCATTTCGACTTTCACCGGAGTGAACATGTCGATGATTTTCAGCATGCCGTAGGTGAAGCTGAACGCCCACACCGACGAGAACAGCACCGCGACAAGCTGTTTGAAGAAGAAGCCCGGATTGCCGTAGAGCAGTCCATTGGTTCCGGCGGGATTGAAGGCACTGTTGGCGAACAGACCCAGCATCAGGATGCCGAGGAAGCCGCCGACACCGTGCACGCCCCAGACGTCGAGGGCGTCATCCCAGTGCAGTTTGTTTTTCATTTCGACCGCGAAGTAACAAACCACGCCCGAAACCACGCCGATAATCACAGCCGTCGTCGGCGAAACGTAACCTGCGGCAGGAGTGATGGTCGCCAGTCCGGCAACCGCGCCGGTCAGCAGGCCGAGGAATTTAGGCTTGCGCTCGCGGAACCACGCCACGATGAGCCAGGTCATGGCCGCGAACGATGCCGCGATGTCGGTGTTCAGGAAAGCTGTACCCGTCACCGAATCCACGCGCATCTCGCTGCCGGCATTGAATCCGTACCATCCGAACCAGAGCAGGCCGGTGCCCAGCGCGACTAGCGGAATGCTGTGCGGACCGCGATCCAACACGCGCCGCTTGCCGACATAAAGGACGGAAGCCAACGCAGCCAGTCCGGCAATGTTGTGAACTACGATGCCGCCGGCGAAGTCTTCCACGCCCCAGCGCTGCAGCATGCCTCCGCCCCAAACCATGTGGACGAAGGGGAAGTAGACCAGGGTGAGCCAGCCGGTGAGGAACAGGCAATAGGCCTTGAAGGTCACGCGGTTGGTGAAAGCGCCGGAGATAAGGGCGGGTGTGATGATGGCAAACATCATCTGATAGGCGATGAAGACCATCGCCGGTATGGTGTCATTGGGACCGGACGGAGTCGTAAGGTTGACGCCATGCAGGCAAACTTTGTCGAGGTTGCCGATGATGCCGTGCCAATCGCCGCTGAAGCACAACGAATATCCGTACAGATACCAAATGACGGTGGTCCAGCCCATCGAGACAAAGCTCTGAATCATGATGGCCAGGACGTTCTTGCGGCCGACCAGGCCGCCATAGAAAAAGGCCAGGCCGGGCGTCATCAGCATGACCAGGCTGGTGCACAAGATCATGAAGCCGGTGTTACCGGTATCGAGGTGAAGCATAAGAACCTCCAGAAGAAGTGCGGCAAGGATGTGGACGCCCGCTCTGGGGTGGACGGCAAGGAATAGAGGGCGCGAGGAAACTGCAGCATGAGGTCGTGCGTGCAGGCTGGAAGATCGTAGTTGCCTCGCGCCAGCGCCCAATGAACGGACGTCTGGCTACCGCAAGACAAGGCTGCGCTGTGGACTCACAGACTGTCAGTGAAGCCGGTCACAGGCTGGGGTGACCTGCAGCCGCGGAGACCAGCGTGGAGGGCAATCCTGGACAGGGCTCCACGGCTAAGGGAAGTCTGATCAAGTTAAGGCGAAGTCCCGCAGCGGCTAAAGCCGCGTTGATATTGCGGCATCAACGGACGGCCTGAAGGCCGTCCCCTTCAAGGAACCTGGGCTTAGTCAGGGCTCCCCTAATTCACACCGGAGTTCGACTGAATGGCGGGCGCCGCGGTTTGCTTGTCGGGGGCGCGCATCAGGCCGAAGTTCTGAAGATAGGCGACGGTGCGTTGCGCGGCCCCGTCGAAGCTGAGCTGGCAGTTCACAAACTGGGTGTTCTCCCAGGTGACGTCGCCTCCGCCGTACACCAGCTTGCACTCGGTGAGGATGCAATTGATGAATCGTTTGTCATCCATGTAGACGGTGACGCCCTGAGGATGCCAGTTCTCCAGTACCTGCATGATGAGTCCCTTCCCCCGATGATCAGGAAACTAGGATAAATCCTCAGGGCGCGGCAGGGAAACATCGGTGGAGTCCCGATTGCCGCGGAAGCAGAATACGGCGGGGGAAATAGGCCGATGCACCCGTCCCCGAAGGGGACAGCATATCTAAGCCCAGCGTTTCAACGCTGGGTAGGCGTGTTATCGCGGTGGGAGTCCCCCAGGGACGCCATATGGATCACCCGAACACATGGCGCGGATCGTACGAGGCGCCCGACTTACGCAACAGTGTCATGAACTCCTGCTCGAAGCTCCACT
>PLBD01000554.1:0-1884 GCA_003135315.1 Acidobacteriaceae bacterium
CGATGGAGCCCGACTCGCGCAGATCGGAAAGTTGCGGGCGATGGTCGCCCCCGCGGCTCTCCGGCGCGCGGCTGAGCTGCGAGAGCGCGACCACCGGAACCTTCAACTCCTTCGCCAGCGCCTTCAGGCCGCGCGAAATGGCCGACACCTCCTGGGTGCGGTTCTCGAACCGCTTGCCGCCGATGGGCACCGCCGACATGAGCTGCAAATAATCGACGATGAGGAGGTCGAGTCCTTCCTGCCGCTTTAGCCGGCGCGCCTTGGCGCGCATTTCGCTGACCGAAATGCCGGGCGCGTCATCGATGTACAGCTTCGACTGCGAGAGCTGCTCCGTCGCGTGCGTCAGCTTGCGCATGTCGTCTTTGGTGAGGAAACCCTGGCGCAAGTTCTTGGAATCCACTTGGGCGTGGGATGCCAACATGCGCATCAGCAGCGCTTCGCGCGACATCTCCAGCGAGAACACGCCGACGACTTTGCCATCGGTCACCGCCGCATTCTCCGCAATGTTCATGGCAAAGGCGGTCTTGCCCATCGAAGGGCGCGCGGCAATGACGATCAGATCTGCCGGCTGAAGTCCGCTGGTCAGCTTGTCGAGCAGAACGTAATGCGTGGCCAGCCCGGTGATCTCCTGGCCGCGCGCATACAGCTCTTCCAGCGATCCGAACGAATTCTGGATGATGGCAGGGATGCCCATGAATCCCTGCTCCATGCGGTTTTCCGAGAGCTGGAAGATGGCCTGCTCGGCGCGTCCCAGCACTTCTTCGGCTTCCTCGGAGTGCTCGATGGCTTCGGCGATGGCGTTTTGCGCGACGTTGATCAGCCCACGGAGCAACGCCTTGTTCTTGACGATGCGAACGTAATGCTCGATGGAGGGCCGCTCGGGAACGCCATCGATGAGCGAGGAGAGATAGGCGACGCCGCCGATGGCTTCCACTTCCTTGCGGCGGTCGAGCTCCTCGACCAGCGTGATCATGTCCACCGGCCGCCCCGTCTCCTGCAAGTCGCGCATGCGCGAGTAAATGCGGCGGTGGGCGTCGAGCGAAAAGTGGTCGCTGACCAGATGTTCGGCGGCCTGGTCGTAGAGAGAGTTGTCGAGCAGGACCGCACCCAGGATGGAGCGTTCGGCTTCGATGCTTACGGGCAGTCCGCGGTCGAGACTGTAGTCGGTGGTGGCCATGTGACTAGAAGAGAGTAATGCGTTCGGTTGTGTTCAGCATAATGTGGATTACTGGAAATCTTGGGGGAAATTGTGGAAGCGGAATCGGACTCGTAACCACAGTAAGGTCGGGTTATCAGGGCTGGCGACATGCGATAGCTCGGCTCTCAGAACCGAGCAGCGCACGGAGCTGCTAGCGCATATGCTGGATGATGTACCTGAGACATTCCCAAAGCTCTAGCGCGAGCACGACGGTCAAGAATGCGCGGACAAGGAACCACTCAAGGAAACCAAAGATTTCGACGAGTCGGACGGGCGGTTTGTAGCGAGACATCCAGTTCCCCCAAAACAAAGAACTTCATTGAATTTCTTTGTTCAGCGAAGAACCGGAAACAAAAAGGTACCCGCAGGGAAATCCCTTGTCAATAACTTAGAAGGAAATTCGCTCGAAAAGCTGTGTGTAGCTGTGCCGTGGCTGTGCAAGACAGGACTAAAGTCAGAAAAGCAGGTCCCTCGCGGGCTGAAGCCCGCTCGTGATGACAAAACAAAAGGGCTGGCAACGGCGCGGCTAAAGCCGCGCCCCTTCCAAGCCAACCCTCAAAAATCTCTGATGTGCTCTGATGCAAACCGACTTACAAAACAGGTTCTCGCTAGATGGCGACGCAGACTGCCTTCACTTCGGTATACAGCTCCAACACCTCGTGGCCCATCTCGCGGCCCCAGCCTGA
>PLBD01000554.1:1948-5097 GCA_003135315.1 Acidobacteriaceae bacterium
GGCCCGAAGATCTCCTCGCGCACGACCTTCATGTCGGGCTTGGTTTTCACCATGACGGTAGGTTCGACGAAGTATCCGTTGCCCGGGCCGCGCTTGCCGCCGACGACCGCCTCCGCGCCTTCGCTCAATCCCGCTTCCAGAAAACTACAGACGCGGTTCAACTGCTCTTGGGACACCAGAGGGCCCATGTCGGTATCGGCGTCGAAGCCGTGGCCCAGCTTGATTTTCTTTGCGCGGTTGGCGACGCCCTCAACCACTTCATCGAAAATCGCCTGTTCGACGTAGAGCCGAGATCCGGCACAACAGCATTGGCCGTGGTTAAAGAAGATGGCATCCGCCGCGCCGGGAATGCTGGCCTTCAGGTCAGCATCGGCGAAGAGAATGTTCGGCGACTTGCCGCCGAGCTCCAGCGAAACTTTCTTCAGGTTGCCGGCAGCGGCCTGCACGATCAGCCTGCCAACCTCAGTTGATCCGGTGAAAGCGACCTTGTCCACGTCGGGATGCGACGCCAGCGCAGCTCCAGCCGTTTCGCCGTAGCCTGGGACAACGTTGACCACACCGTTGGGGAATCCAGCCTCAGCGATCAATTCAGCCAGCAGCAGGGCGCTCAGCGGAGTCTGCTCGGCGGGCTTCAACACAACGGTGCAGCCGGTCGCCAGCGCCGGCCCCAGCTTCCACGCGGCCATCAGCAATGGGAAGTTCCAGGGAATGATCTGTCCGACCACGCCCACGGGCTCGCGCCGGGTATAAGCGTGAAACTTGGGGGAAAACGGGATGGTGTTGCCTTCAATCTTGGTGGCCCAGCCCGCCATGTAGCGGAACAGATCGACAGCCAGGGGAACGTCGGCCACGCGGGCGACGGACAGCGGCTTGCCGTTGTCCAGGCTCTCCAGTTGCGCGAACTGCTCCAGATGCTGCTCGATCAGGTCGGCGAGCTTCCAGACCAGGCGGCCGCGATCGGAAGCGGACATCTCCGGCCACGGGCCGCCGTCGAAAGCCTTGCGCGCTGCCTTCACGGCGCGATTGATGTCTTCACGATCGCCTTCGGCGACTTGGGCCATCACCTCGCCGGTGGCGGGATTGTAGGTGGGGAAGGTCTTTCCGGAAGCCGCCTCCACCCGCTTGCCATCGATAAACATTTTGCGCGGCGTGGCTAGGAACTCCTGCACATGGCTGTGAAGCTGCGAAACGGTAGCTGTAGCGGACATAAGAACCTCCTGAAGAGAGCAGGGATGCAGTCAAGGAATTTTGAGGCGGCGTGCAGGCAGCACGAGGCGTGCTCCGCGCACCCACATCTCGACGGAGAGTCTATCAGAGAAAGACGCTATATGGGACTGCCGGCGAGTGCCGCCGGCCTATGCCTTTTTTTCGTGGGACAGCGCCAGCTCTACCGTGGGAGCCAGCACAAACAATTGATCGACCTTGGTGACCTTCAGCGACGTGATCAGACGCTCGTTGGCCCCCACCAGCACCAGTTTGCGTCCTGAGTTCTCGCGCGAGACGTGCGCCCCCACCAGGCAGCCGATCCCGGCCGAATCAATGTAGGGCATGTCGGTGACATCGACGATGAGCAGTCCAGAGTCGTTCGAGCGGACCATGCTCTGGAGCGGAAAGAAATTACCCAATAGCAGCGGTCCATGCAGGCGAAGCACGGTAGCCCCGGGGAAGTCTTCGATTTTCTCTATTTCCAACGGCTTTTCTTGCATAACTTTTGATTTTACAACGCGCCGAGTTCACATGCGATGTTAATTTCCCGTTACGGCTCTTGCCATAAGCAGCCATGCTGTAGCGGTGAGTAGGATAATTCATATCATTCGCGCCGAAATCGAAATCATGGAGACGAAAGACATGCCTGATATCAAATCCGAATATGCACACGTTGCGGTGGCAGATGGCAGTACTATGCGCGCCTGGTACACGCGTCCGACAAAGCAAGCCGGGCATGCGGGACTGATGCTCTTTCAGGAAGCGTTTGGCGTGAACGCGCACATCCGCTCGGTTGCGGACCGCTTCGTCGAAGCGGGCTACGTCGTGATTGCCCCGGAGTTGTATCACCGCGCGGCGCCGGAATTCGAGGGCGATTACGAGAACATTGCTGCGGCGATAGCGCTGGCGCGTCAGCTCAAGCCGGAGGAACTGAAGCATGATGTTCGCGCAACCTATGACTTCCTGCATCAAAGCGCGGGGGACCGAATCGCCTGCGTCGGTTACTGCATGGGAGGGCGAGTGTCGTTCCTGGCGAACGTAACGGTTCCGGTGAAGGCCGCTGTTTCTTATTATGGAGGCGGGCTCGGCGACATCATTGGCCGCGCCTCGGATTGCTCCGCGCCCATGCTGTTCTTCTGGGGCGAGCAGGACCAGCACATTCCCATCGAGCAACGCCAGAAGGTTGCGGAGGGAATGCGTGAGTCCAGGCATTCGTCCGTGCAGGTCACGTTCTCCGATGCCGGGCACGCGTTCTTCAACGATCAGCGTCCCAGCTACAATCCGGCGGCCTCGAAGCTGGCGTGGGAGCTAACGCTGTCGTTCTTCCAACAGAATCTAGGTTAGGATGCAGGCCTGAACTACATCACCGGCGGCACAGTGATACCCATAACCGCCAGCACTCTCATCAGCTCACGACGGACGACCGCCGCCGTCACCAGCAGAAATCGCTTACGGTCTTCGTCGGTCTCGGTGAGGATGTGATGGCGGTGATAGAAGTTATTGAACTGCTGTGCCAGCTGGAAAGCATGTTTGGCGGCGAAGGCCGGCTCCGTTGTTGCAATGCACTGCTCGACAACGTAGGAAGTCTTGCCGGCCAGCAGCCATAGCTCCCATATCTCGGTGCCGCTGGTGTCGGCGAAGTGGCGGGCGTAGTCGATGCCGGCGGCCAGAGCCTGCTCGGGATCAACTCCTGCCTTGCGAAAGATGTTGCTGGCGCGAACCACGGCATATTGCGCGTAGGGGCCGGTTTCGCCTTCGAAGGCCAGAGCCTCTTTGAAATCGAAGGCGATGACCGACTGCTTAGTGAACTTCAACATGAAGTAGCGCAGCGCGCCGATGGCGATCTGCGTGGCGATCCGGGTGCGCTCGGCATCTTCAAGCTCGGCGTGGCGACTGTCCACTTCCGTTTTCGCAGCGGCAATCAGCTTGTCGAGCAGGTCGTC
>PLBD01000495.1 GCA_003135315.1 Acidobacteriaceae bacterium
AATCGAGCGACGACGACAAGCCCGCTGGGAGCTTTGGCGCTTTCACCCAATGTGCAGCAAGATAGTTCGGGAAACATCGCGCTCGGCGGTGCGAGTTCGGCGATGGTGAACTTCTCGGTCGATGGCATCTCGACCGCGAACGTGCGGCAGAATGGCGCGCTGCAGGACGCGTATCCATCGCAGGAGGGGATCTCTGCCGTAAGAGTAACGTCGTTCAACAACAGCGCGGAATTTTCCCAGGTAGGCGACGTCACCTTCACTACGAAAAGTGGCACGAGCCGTTATCACGGCAGCCTGTTTGAGTATTTACAGAACGACATGCTTGATGCCGATCCCTACGGCTTCAATGGCAAATCGCCGAAGCACTTCAACACTTTCGGCGGAGCGCTGGGCGGCCCGCTGAGCTTTCCGCATCTATACAACGGAAAAGATCGTACGTTCTTCTTCTTCGACTACGAAGGAAATCGCCGCTCCACCGCTCTTGCCGAGCAATTCCTTGTGCCCACGCAGGCCGAGCGCAACGGCGACCTGACTGCGCTCGGGGTCTCCACGCCGATCGCGAACATCAATCCTACGGCCACGGCACTGCTCAGCTATTACCCGCTCCCCAACGTTACCGGCCAGGTGAACTATAACTACGAGAACTTCCAATCCACGCCCGCGCGCACCGACGGAGCCGATCTCCGCATCGACCAGACGATTAATTCCAAGCAGTCGATCTACGCGCGCTTCAGCCGGAAGAACATCACCGAAGACTATGCCAACCCCCTTCTGCCGGACGACTCCGACAGTGTGCACAATCGCAGCCTGCTGGTCTCGCACACGTGGGTGCTCACGCCGCGCCTCCTGAACGAGTTCCGCTTCGGCTTTACCAATGTGACGACCAGCGTAGGTTTTCCCATCGAAGGCGCGGACGCGCTCGCGCAACTCGATCTGACCGGCGTGAACATCAGCCAGCATCCCACCACGTACGCCTTTCCTACGTTTAATTTCAATGCTGGAACCGGCTTCACTCCCATTGGCCGCGACAAGACCGGAGTGACTCAATCAAAGACGACGCAGTTCACGGACAATGTAACCTGGACGCGGGGCAAGCACACCTTCAAGACTGGTATTGACGCGCGCAGGGTGCGCTATGCCGACATCGAAACTTTTCTGCCTTCGGATGACTTCGGGCTATTTACTTTTAACGACACCAACCCTGTCCAGCCCGTATTCACCGGCAACTCCTTCGGCGATCTTCTTCAAGGCGAGCCGACAACTATTTTCTTTGCGGTTTCCAGCCCCGACGTAGCCGGAACCGCGTGGCAGTACAGCCTATTCGGCCAGGATGAATACCAGATCAACAGCAGACTTACGCTGAGCTACGGATTGCGCTGGCAAATCCTTCCCGGCTTCACCGAAGACGGCGGCAACCTGGCAAACTTAGACCAGAGAAACAACTCCGTCGTCGTGCCCAATACTCTCGCCGGCTATCTAGCGACGGATAATCTTCAAGCCTCGAATCTCGGCTTTCAGCAGTCGTTCAACGCCTGCAACCTCGGCTATACGGCGTTGCCCTGCACCAACTACATAACCGCCAGCCAGGATCATCTGCCGCAGTCGTTGCGCAACACTTATAAACGCAATTTCCAGCCGCGCGTCTCGCTCGCCTATCGTCCCTTCAACGATACCAAGACGGTCATCCGCGCCGGCTTTGGGATCTTCACCGTAACCAATCTCGGTCCCCTGTCCTTCAACAACAGCGGTAACCCCACCTCCGCGCTGCACACTTACACCAACAGCGGTACGACCGCTGCGCCGCTCATCCAGTTCCCCAACACCGCGCCACCCTCGGTTGGCGTGCAATACGGCGGCGGTGGCCTCGACCAGGGTGTCGATCCCAATTACCGCGACCCGCAAGCCAATCAGTGGAACTTCACCGTGGAGCGTCAACTCACCGCGAACGACAGCCTGCGGGTCAGCTACGTCGGCATGCATACTTACCGCCTGAGTATCACGGAAGACCTCAACCAGATTCCCGCCAGCACGACTCCGTACACCGTGCCGACCGGAATGTTTGTCGATCCACGTGCGCCCTATCAGAATTGGTTCGAGCTCTACAGCACTTTCAACGCGGGCGAGGCCAACTACAACGCGCTTGAAGTCCACGAGAGCCACAAGACCTCACACGGCCTCTTCTTCGATGCCAACTACACGCTGGCGAAAAATCTTGCCGACAACCAGGGCGATACTCCTGCCGCCTTCGCGGGCGAAGTCAACTATGGCATCCCCATCGCCAATCGATTCGATATCCGCAGTGATTACGGCAATGTAGAGGGAACGCGCCGGAGCCGCTTTCTTTTCACCGGACTCTATCAGCTACCTTTCGGTCAGGGCCGCACATTCCTGAACACTGGCGGCTGGAAGAACGGTGTGCTGGGCGGTTGGGAACTGACCAACGTGACCGTGCTTGAAACCGGCCCATGGCTCACACCGAGCATCAGTGCTTCCGCGGACCAGTCCAACACCAACGTGGTCAATCGGGGTTCGTACCTGCGTCCCGACCAGGTCTCGTCGAATTTCTATCAGGGACAATCACACGCGCAATACTTCAACCTCGCGGCCTTCGCGCCCACTCCCGCCGGTGCCGGACGTTTCGGCAACGCCGGAGTCGGCATTCTCCAGGGACCGGGCACGGCCGCGGCCAGCCTCGGCCTTGCCAAAGTCTTCCAGGTTACGGAGGGAGTAAAGGTCCGCTTCGAATCCACATTTACCAACGTTTTCAACCACCCCAACTTCGCTCCTCCCGCCACGCAGATCGATGTGCCGGCAACCTTCGGCGTCCTCAGCGCGCCACAGACGGCGGAGAATGCCGGCAACCGCACCGGGCAACTCGCCTTGCGCATTGAGTTCTAGGGTCATAGGGGATAAGTGAGAACCAGCTTTCGGCGCAGGAGGCGCTCATGGTAAGGCGAACAAACATCGTGTTGGTCATTCTGGTGATTGCGGCAGCGGTCGCAACCTGGGCCACGCTCGGGACTGCGGTCGCGCAGACCAAGGCCGCCGTTCCGAAGCCTCAGGATAAGCTGGCGCTCGGCGANNTCTTATCGATACCAACAAGAACGGCAAGATCTCCAAGCAAGAGTGGATGAAGTTTATGGAAGCGGAGTTCGACCGGCTGGACAAAGACAAAAAGGGAGAGCTGGACGTCAGGGAACTAACGCAATCGAAATTGCGGGTGAGTCACGCCAGCGTGGGCCGATAACCGGCGATTCGGACAGAGAACTGAGAGTCGACAACTGAGAACTGCCCTACCCGCCGGCCTTTAACTCCGTGAGCACCTGCCGGGCGATTTCCTTCAGCGTCTCAAACACGCCCACACCCTGAAACGCGACTGCCTCCACCACGGCCTCATTCTTCTTCCGCAGCTCCTTGTTGAGTGCTTCGGGGGACAGGATATTCGGTAGGTCCCGCTTATTAAGCTGCAGCACGTAGGGAATCTTGTTGAAGTCGTAGCCGTGTTCTTTCAGGTTC
>PLBD01000174.1 GCA_003135315.1 Acidobacteriaceae bacterium
GCGCCGCTGATTGCATCCGGACTTAATTTGTTCCCGTGGGGAGTCGCCAGAACTGCCGGTCCCGAGACCCCGATTTCCGCTCCTGGCTCAAGCTCGACGCTGAAAATCGCGGCGCGCTCGTCATCGAAAATCTGCGCAATCGTCGCTTTGCCACCGGCGACGCTGGGCACAGCTCCACGCTGCAGTTCGCCAGCTCGCGGCAGCAACTCCACCACAACATTCCGAAACGGTTTATCGCCGAGATTTTCGACGACATGCACCAGTCCCGCCTCCAACAATTCGCACTCGCCATCGCTGTAACTTAAGCGCTTCGGTTCTTCGTCACTCGCTGCGCTGACGATCTCCGCGCCGCTCGCTACGTAAAGCAGATAGTCGTTGGGATGGTGATGGCAGAGCGAGCGATCGTGCGGCGCGATCTCCACCGCAAACCCGCGCACAAACTCATTCGCAAAGACGAGATGGTGCCGTGGTTCCTGCTCTATCTCCACCACGTGCTTGCAGTCGTAGGTCTGGTCCATTACTCGTGCCGCAGGCACTCGACCGGATCGAGCCGGGCGGCAGTATTTGCCGGGGTGATGCCGAAGCCGATCCCAACGGCGCAGGAAACCGTCAGGGCAATGACCGCCGAAAGAGAAGACACGGGAACATGGTGGTTGGTGAAAATCTGGATCGAGACCGGAATGCCTACTCCAATGAGCGTTCCGACGGTGCCGCCCAGCAGCGCAATCAGGACCGCCTCGAAAAGGAATTGCAACAGGATCGCCCTGCGGGTGGCGCCTACGGCTTTGCGCACGCCGATCTCGTGGATGCGCGTATGCACCGTGGCCATCATGATATTCATGATCCCGATGCCGGCCGCAACCAATGTCACCGCCGCAAACAGCAGCAGCACCGACGTGAAGGCGTTGGCCGTCTTGTTGGCCAGCCGGAGCACTTCGGTCATGTTGTTGACGTTGTACACCGATTCCGGCCGGTGGCGGGCAGCGATCACGGCTTGTATTTTCTCCGTGGCAGCGGGAATGCCAGCGGCATCGAACATGGAAAAATAGATCTGGTTGACCGCCGGAGTGCCGGACATGGAGCGGGCAACGCTGTAGGGAATCAGGACGGTATCATCCTCGATCTCGGAACGGCCCAGCGTATCGACGCTTTCGCGGAAGGTGCCGATGATCACGAACGGGACTTCCTGAATCTTGATGGTTTGTCCCAGCGCGAGGTCGAGTGAGCCGAACTGACGACGCGCCAGGCTTTCGGTGATCAAAGCAACTTTATTTCCGGATTGCGAGTCCGACTGGTCGAAAAACCTTCCCGCACTGGCGATGATGCGCCGCACCTGCTGATACTGCGGGTCAACGCCCAATACGAGAATGTCCTGCTCCTTGCCGGAGCCGACGACCATGCGCTGTTGCATGTTCATGACGGGCGAGGCTTCTTTCACTCCCGGCACCTGTTGCTCGACGGCGGTCATGTCCTTGGCGGTCAGGTAGTCGGCAGCGGCCACATTGGAGGAGGCGCTGGATATTCCGGAATACTCGGCCCAGATGACGTTGGTGCCGACGTTTTCGATCTGGGTCAGCACATAGCGCTTGCCGGTCAGCGCAACCGTGACGACCAGGATCAACGCCGCGGTGCCGACCGCCATGCCGAGGGCCGTCATCACGGCGCGCAGTTTGTCGGCGCGCAGCGAGTCGATTCCCATTGCCAGAATCTCGCGCCACACCAGGGCCCCGGAAAGGTCCAAGCGCGATAAGGTCGAAGGCGCAGGCATAGCTATTACCTACCGATGACGACCAGAGTCACTCCGATGCAAACCAACGCGATACCGATCCAGCGCTGCCAGCTTACGCGTTCTCCGAGGAAGAAGATACCGCCCAGCGCGCCCACCAGATAGCTCAACGCGGTGACCGGAACCACGAAGCTGACATCCTCGAATGACAACAACAGCAGCAGCGAGAAGAATGCCGTTGCCATCATGGCCACTCCGATCCAGATCCACTTCACGCGCAGCGCGCGCCCCAAGAGCCTGAGAACCGCCGACGGCCGGAATTTCTCCGGCTCCCCGGTCTCTTTCATGGCCCGGCCAAGACACAGCTCGCCTCCGGTGCCAACCACGATGATCAACCCAAAGAGTATGTATTCCAGCATCAGTCGGGATTCTCGGTGGTGCGGGGATGGGTACCGCGAATGAAAGACACGCCGAGACAGATGACCGCAATGCCGGCCCAGTGCAGAGGCGAAACCTTCTCACCCAGCAGGAAGACACCGAGCAGCGCGATCATGACATAGCCGAGCGCGGCGGCGGGCTGCACATAGCTGTAGTCGGCGACCGAAAGCGCCAGCATGAAGGCCACGATAAACGTGATGAGACAGGCAATGCCGGCCCAGATGGTGAACGAACCGAACACCTGCAAGAAGACATGCAGCAACTCAGATGGAGGCCAGTATCTGATGGGACCGGTCTGCTTCATGGCCTTGGCAATCAACAGGTTACCGATCGGGCCGGCGACCACCATGACAGCAATCAACAAATAGGTTTTCAGATGGATACGAGTGTGCATTCGCGCGGTTGATCAGCCCGATGGAACCGGGCGCATCGTAGTCATGGTACACGAACTCCAGGACACGCTGACCTTCCCGGCCCGGCGCCTGTCCCGCCCGCCCACTATGTTAGTTTAGTTACTAGGCACTTCGGAGGTCCCAGGCCAAAACATCGTGTGCGGGATAGTTGGTTTCACACATAAGGACGGATTGCCGCGTCCGGAGCGGATTGCAGCGGCTACGGCGACCCTGGTCCATCGCGGACCGGACCAGCAAGGCGTCTACGAATCCGCTACGTGTTCTCTTGGCGCAACCCGCCTGAAGATCCTCGACCTGGAGTCCGGCGACCAGCCCATTCGCTCCGACGACGGCGACACCACCATCGTCTTCAACGGCGAGATCTATAACCACCTGGAAATCCGCGCTGAACTGGAGAAGCTGGGACACAGCTTTCACAGCCACTGCGACACGGAAACCGTTCTTCACGCCTTTATCCAGTGGGACACGGATTGCTTCCAGAAGCTGCGCGGCATGTTCGCAATCGCGCTGTGGACCAACTCCGCCAAACGGCTGGTGCTGGCCCGCGACCGCGTCGGGATCAAGCCGCTTTATATTGCCCGCGAAGGCGAAGAGTTGTACTTCGGCTCCGAGCTGAAGGCGATCCTGATTCATCCCGAGATCGAGCGCAACCTCAGCTTGCAGGCTTTGGACTGCTACCTCGCGCTGAATTACATCCCCGCGCCCTGGACGATGATCGAGGGGATCTTCAAGGTGATGCCGGGCACTTGGGTGGAGTGGCGCAACGGCGCGATGCGCTCGGAGACATACTGGACTTTGCCTTCGCCGCACGCCGTCCATCGCACGCTCGACTCGGCTTGCGAGGAGCTGGATTCCCTGCTGCAACAGTCGGTGAAGGAGCACTTGATCTCCGACGTTCCGCTCAGCGTCTGGCTCAGCGGCGGCCTGGATTCCTCGACCATTCTGCACTACGCTTCGCGGGCGTCTTCGTCGCAGGTAAAGACATTCTCCATCTCATTCCGCGGGCGCAGTTTTGACGAGAGCAGTTACATCCGGAAGATGGTGGAGCAATATGACACCCAGCACGAAGAGCTGGACTTAAGCCCCGAGCAAGATTTGGAAGGCGCGATCCGGGAGTTCGCCTATTACTCCGATGAGCCCAGCGCGGACGCGGGCGCACTGCCGCTGTGGTTCCTGGCCAAGTTGCGCCGGACGCGCACCGAGGTCGCGCTTAGCGGTGAAGGCGCCGACGAATTGTTTGGCGGCTACCTGACGTACCGCGCCAGCCGCATTGCTGCGAATCTGCGGCGGCTGCCTTTCGGCACGCTGCGCTTCGGGCAGCGCCTGATGCAGGCATGGCCCGTCTCCGACGAGAAGATCGGCCTGGAATATAAAGTCAATCGACTCCTGGCGGGCAGCTTGATGTCGGCCGACCGCGGGCATGTCTTCTGGAATGGCACATTTTCCGATCGCGAGAAGCAGCGCTTGGCGGCGGACGAGCTTCCTCCAGCGCTGGACGATGTTCTGGCGCAACTGCGCGCGCAGTTGGGAAGAAACGGCAGCGACCTGAACGCCTATCTGTGGTTCGATCAAAAGTACTATCTGCCGGATGATATTCTGGTGAAGTCGGACCGCATCAGCATGGCCCATTCGCTGGAGGTGCGGCCGCCCTTTCTCGACCACCGTATCGTCGAGTTTGCCAACCGGCTTCCGGCGTCGCTGAAGATTTCAGGCTCGCGGCAAAAGGTGGTCCTCCAGCAGTTGATGAAAGATAAGCTGCCGCATTCCGTACTGCACAGGCCGAAGCTTGGCTTCGACATCCCGGCGCATGACTGGATGCGCGGGCCGCTGCGGACGCTGCTGGTGGAAACCCTGAGTGCGGGCAGCGCGGAATATCCGGAAATCTTTCGTCCCGATGTGCTGGCGACCCATCTAAAGGACCATCTGGAAAGGCGAGTCAATATTGGCTATCACTTATGGGGATTGATGATCCTGTTCTTGTGGATGAAAAAGTGGAACATCCGGCCGCCGCGGGCCGCCACAGCGAACCCGCTGGTTTCCACTACCGGAGTTGGAGCGTATACCTAGCGCTGCTGTTGATCGCGGGGTCGGTATACCTCACCGGGGTCATCTCTCCTCCATCGCTGCAAGACGATGTGGATTCAGTACAGGCGCAGATCGCCCGCACCATGCTGACGACGGGCGACTGGGTCACGGCCCGTCTCGATGGCGTTGCCTATCTCGAGAAGCCGCCGCTGGTGTACTGGATGATGGCTTGCTCCTATAAGGTCTTTGGCGTCCGCGACTGGGCGGCGCGATTGCCTATCGCGCTGTTCTGCGTGGGGCTCTCCCTGCTGACCGCGGCCTTTGGGATGTGGGCCTTCGGCAGGAAGGCCGGCTTCTATGCCGGCTTGTGCATGGCGACCTGCGTCGGTCTCTACATCTTCACCCGAGTTCTNNAAGAGCCTGATCGGAGTTTTGTTTCCGGTCGCGGCCGGGGCGATCTATCTTTTCCTAACTAACCAGTTATTTAAGAAAATCACCTGGAAACGGCTTCGTCCCTTCAGCGGACTGCTCATCATTCTGCTAATCGCCGTTCCATGGCACGTTTTGGCTACCCTGCGCAATCCACCGTATTTTTCGCTTTCGATGCATAGCGGGCGTGGCGAATATCACGGCTTCCTGTGGTTCTTCTTCATCAACGAACAACTGCTGCGCTTCCTGAACCTTCGTTATCCGCGCGATTACAACACCGTTCCCCGGATCTGGTTCTGGCTGTTCCATCTGGCGTGGCTGTTTCCGTGGAGCGTCTATCTCCCGGCGGTGGCCAAATTGTCGTTCCGTCCGCTGGATCGCGCCGGGCGCACCCGCTTGCTGGCTCTCTGCTGGATCGGCTTCGTGCTGATCTTCTTTACGTTCTCCACGACGCAAGAGTACTACTCCATGCCATGCTATCCGGCGCTGGCTCTGTTGTTGGGCTCAGCGATGGCGATGGAAGGCGTATGGATCCGGCGGGGTACAGCGGTCCTGACGGCGATCGCTGCCTGCGCCGCAGCGGCAGCTGTCACGATCCTGATCCTGGTCCGCAATGTGCCTACGCCCGGAGACATCTTCAGCGCCCTGATTTTGCATCCCTCCGCCTATACCCTGTCGCTCGGACACATGGAGGACTTGACGCTCAAGTCGTTAGCCTATTTGCGCCTGCCGCTCCTGCTGGCGGCCATCGCTTTCGTGATCGGCGCCGTGGGGACGTTTCGCGCCGGAGCCAAGCGTGCCTTCGTGTGCATTACGCTGATGATGCTGCTGTTCTTTCAGGCCGCGCGTTTGGCGCTGGTGGATTTCGATCCGGATCTGTCCTCGCGCCCTCTGGCAGAGGCGATCCTGCACTCGCCTGAGGGCAAGATCATCGTCGATCGCCACTATTATGCGTTTTCGTCGATCATCTTCTACACTAATCGTACGGCGCTGTTGCTGAATGGCCGGGTGCTCAATCTGTCTTACGGTTCGTATGCGCCGGGCGCGCCCGATGTTTTCATTGACGACCCGCATTTTAAGGAACTTTGGTCCACGCCGGAGAGATATTACCTGGTGGCGAACTTCAATGCCCTTCCCCGTCTGCAACGGCTGGTCGGGCGGGAAAACCTTAACATCGTGGCGGAGTGCGGTGGGAAGTTTCTGTTCACCAACTCCCCTCTTCCCAACTCGACGCTGCCGCCCGACGTGGCGGACGCACAGCGTGTACCTGCCGATCCGCGGCAGATGTCATCTCTGGGCGGCTTTCCGTTATCATTACAAGGTCCGGCAGTTGACTTCAACACGTTGGCTTCACAAGTTCCGGGCGTCAGAAATACTGCAAGCGTGCCGCAAACCCGGTATATTTTAAGTAGCGCGTTGTTGGCGCCAGACCAGGCCAGTCTAATGGCTTTCCGATTGACCGCGTCATGACTGCCGCGCGGCAAACTCGAAGTGATGGCAGTAGTATTCCAGGAGCCTCGCTACACTGTATGAGCCCTGAGGAGGATGCATGAGAATTGCAGTGCTAGGGGGAGATGGTTACTGCGGGTGGGCAACCGCATTGTATTTGTCCAAGCAGGGACATCAGGTCGCCATTGTGGACAGCTTCGTCCGCCGGCAGTGGGACCGTGATCTCGGCTTCCAGACCCTGACGCCGATTCGTTCTCTGCACGATCGTTTACAGGCGTGGAAAGATCTCACCGGCAACGTCATCGACGTTTTCGTGGGCGACATGACCGACTATGCCTTCCTGTCGGCCCATATTCGCGACTTCGAGCCCGAGACCGTGATCCATTTCGCCGAGCAGCGGTCGGCGCCCTATTCCATGATCGACCGCGAGCACGCCTCCTTCACCCAGGTCAACAACCTGGTCGGGACACTGAACCTGCTGTTCGCGCTGCGCGAGCTCAATTCTGACTGCCATCTGGTGAAGCTGGGCACCATGGGCGAATATGGCACGCCCAACATCGACATCGAAGAGGGATACATCCGCATCAACCACAACGGTCGCAGCGATTCGCTCCCGTTTCCCAAGCAGCCGGGCTCCTTCTATCACCTGTCGAAGGTCCATGACAGCCACAACATCATGTTCTGCTGTAAGGCATGGGGACTTCGGGCCACGGACCTGAACCAGGGCGTCGTCTACGGTACTACCACCGACGAGACGGCCATGGACGAGGCGCTGATCAATCGCTTCGACTATGACGAGATCTTCGGCACGGCCCTGAACCGTTTCTGCATTGAAGCGGCGGCCGGCCATCCCATCACCGTCTATGGCAAGGGCGGACAGACGCGCGGCTTCCTGGACATTCGCGACACCATTCGCTGCGTCGAGATTGCCTGCCTTAATCCCGCCGAGCCGGGAGAGTTCCGCGTCTTCAATCAATTCACCGAGCAGTTCTCCGTGCTGGAGCTGGCGCAGATGGTGCAGGCGGCAAATCGGCGCCGCACGCGCCTCATCGGCGTAGACCTCGATGTCGTCGCCG
>PLBD01000011.1 GCA_003135315.1 Acidobacteriaceae bacterium
CGCTGAGCGGCATCAGATTGTGTTGGCCAAGGAGACGGTAGGAAGGGTTCAGATAGCGGCTGGGTTGTGGATTCCGCGGAAGCTTCGGCCACCGAAGGTGCAGCAGCTGCGGACGCGCCGGGCCTGTGTGGGAGAGCTCATTCAGCTTGACGGCTGTGAGCATCGCTGGTTCGAGGATCGAGCACCGATGTGCACGGCGCTGGTGTTTGTGGATGATGCGACGAGCCGGCTGATGTGGCTGAAGTTCGCTGGGACTGAGTCAACTTTTACGTACTTTGAGGCAATGCGTGAGTATCTGGGCCGCTATGGCAAACCGCTAGCGCTCTACAGTGACAAGGCGAGCATCTTCCGCGTGAACCGCCCAGGAGCGGTCAATGGGTCCGGACATACGCAGTTTTCCAGGGCTTTATACGAGCTGAACATCGATGGGATCTGTGCCAACACGCCGGCGGCCAAGGGACGCGTTGAGCGGGCACACCTGACGCTGCAGGATCGCCTGGTGAAGGAGCTGAGGCTGGCCGGGATCTCGAGCATCGAGGCTGCGAATACCCTGATGCCGAGCTTTATCGAGGCCTACAACAGCAAGTTCGCTAAGGTCCCGCGTGACACACATGATGCGCATCGCCCGGTGCGTCCGGAGGAAGATCTGGATTTGATCTTTGCACGGCCGGAGCTGCGCAAGGTGAGTCAGAACCTGCTACTGCACTACGAGCGCAAACTCTACGTGTTGGTCGACACCGCTGAGAACCGGCGACTCATCGGTAAGTACGTGGAGATGTTTGAGTATCCTGACGGACGCATTGAGATCCGCGTAGCTGGTCAAGCACTACCCTATTCCCTCTTTATAACCTCGGGAACGATAGACCAGGGAGCGATTGTCGAGAACAAGCGCCTCAGCCACGCCCTGCAGGCACTGCGGGAGTCCCAGGCCCGTCGGGAAACTCGCTCGCAAAAGGCTCCTTCCACGGCCCATCGAGCCGATGGCACGCGGGTTCCGCGATCGAAGCTCGTCGCGAGCCAGAAGCGCAGGCAACTGCGTCCGCAGCACACCATTGNNCGGGCGTCAGACCGCGCGGCGGGGAAGAACCGGTAAACGGAACGAGGAAAGACCAAAACCGGACATTTCTACTTAGCCAGCGGGTGGACATCTGAATTAAGCTCAGTCATGTATCAACGATCAATTCAATCAGTCCTTATTGTCGGCACAACGAAATTCTAGTAACGCGTTGAAATTCTATTAACCAAAGCAGTCCGCATGGTAGGTCGCACCGACCACTCAGCTCATGCGCACAAATTCTCCTACCAAGTGAGCACAAAAGTGCCCCAGATGCTGCATCGACGCTCTAATTCGCTGAGTGCGATCAAAATTGAGACCGATGGAAAGACTGTCCAACAAACTTCGCACGGTTCGAATGCCGAGTTAAGGTGAGCCGACTGGCGACGGTGGAACTTTTGTGTGCAAGGGGAAGTTTTGTGCTCAGTCTGGTTGCAGACTTGCGCGCAAGGCCCGATGCGAAGCACGAGAGCCCGACCCGGCCTCGGCAGGATTCACCCCATCGAATCTTCGGCCGCTGTACATTTGGCGCAAAGTAGAGGAAATTCTCAGAGCACGCCGTGAGTTCTGCCGATGAAGCTGAGAGAATGCGGCGCCTGTTGATCCATCGCTGCTCGAGCGAACGACGTCGCACTGAATGACGGAAAATCACGTGGCACGGCAGGCAGCCTTGGACAGGACCACGTCAGCTGCGGCGGCAGTACCTACCCAGCAGTCGCAGATCAAGCCCGTGATGACCGAATGGCAATCGTACGTTGGGGTCGAGTAAGTTTTGGGAGGCCCAATCGATGCACGTAAGGGTCAGTTATTTGACCGAACCGAATCAGGAGAAAAGCGGCTGTCAGCTAGCGCAGGCAATTGACCGGGACTTTCCGTCTATCGAGCAAGCAAAAGCAGCGCCCTTTCCTGGCGCTTCGAATTTTGCGTTCATTCATGTTGAAGGCGGCTACTACTCTTGCCAAAAAGGATTCGACTGGGAATATCACGAAGGCGACATCTTTGACGATCGGTCAGCGGATAGGTAGCACTGCGCGCCACAGAGATGTCGACGGCGCCCTGGACCGACGGCCTTTTCTGCAATCCTTGTTCGATCCGTTAAGGAACCGCGCTCATCTGGCAGCGCAGCGAAGGCAGATCCACTGACCCCAAGCCCGGCATTTTCCACTAATATCAGGGCTCTCTTGGAGGGCTCAAGTATCGCTCGAGCGATTAGCTTTGAACCCAACATTCAAAGCTGACTGCTCGACCAGCAGGTCAAAGCAAGAGGGCGCGAAATCGGGCGCATCGCTGCGTTGAGGCGGTGGCGGCCATTCGTTTTGCTGTCGGGCGGCCACTGGATTTGTGCCTCGCGTCAGATGTAACTTCAGTGTGCCGAGTTTCCTACACGCAGGCGAAACACGTGTTGGACTATTTAAAAACACTTAGCCGTGGCCGCCACGAAAGGTCTTCAGACAACACGTAGATCGTTATGGCGCCCAAACACAGAAGAAGACCAACCCAGAACAGCGGCGAATGGTGAATGCGCCTCCAGTTGCGCCTGTGAACTGCAGGTTTCCCTTGTTGATCCATGATGCCCGGCTTTGCCTTTAATCTCGAGATTCAAAGATATTCGAAGCGCGTCCAATTGGCGCTTGGTTGATTCGTCCTCTCCATCTGCTTATTCTGTTGAAAAGATAACGAACTAGAACCCTTCATGTTGATCACCAGATGCGGTGGCCTCTATCGGTCACTCAGAACCGACCCGGAGGGCGTAGAGCTCGGCGCCTTGCCGGGCTCATCGATCAAACCGGGCAGCTCTCTGGCAACGACCACTCCGCTGATACCGGGTCGCGCCATCAAGTGTTGTCACGGCCCGCTGATTCTTGCCTGGACTTGACTATGTGATATTCGGGATTTTCAAGTTTCACCTCGTCAGCCCAATAGCCGGCGCGGCCATGATGTTGGTGGAGACTGATTTCATGGTCTCGACTCAGCGGCGCTGACGGGTCGTACCGTGGTGCATCCTTCACTGCTTGTTGCGTGACTTTGACGGTAATCGTGGCGTCGGGCCAGCTGATCTCTTGAATCCATTGCGGTGCGATAAGTACTTGATGCCCGAACCACCAGTTGCTCGTCTCCACGATCAGGTAACGAATGGCCCAGGTCTCCTCATCGATCAGCAGACCCTTGACTTGACCCATGCCGCCATTGGTTGCCTCAATGTGATATCGGAGAAACGCATTACCACTGCGCAGGTGGGGATCACCCTTCTGTCGCCCTTCCGTCTCGGCTTCCTCGCGACCTCGCTCCGCTTGCCCCAGCAGGAATTCAGCTCCGGAACCGGCGTATCCGACACCTGTAAGCATTGCGCCAGGGTAATTGCTACTGCCCCAGAAGTTGGCACCCCCCCAATAGGGGGGGTAGCCGTAGAACCGCAGGTATTGCATCTCGTGCTGTCGCGAGACCGGCTTGTCGGTGTCGATGTCCGGGCTGTTTTTGACCTGTTCCTTGTTGATCGAGGCGGGTAGCACTCTTCCGGTCCAATCTGGAGAGCCAATCGCAATAGGCGACACCAAGACTCTTCGGCTCGAGAGCCAGCTGCCGGTTTCGACGACCATGTAACGGACGACCCAACTAGCGTCATCGAAATAGAAATCCTTCACGTTCCCGATGAGGCCGTCGGTCGCACGGATGTCGTAACCCTCTAGATCGTTCAGACTGCGTAACATAGTTCATTCTC
>PLBD01000603.1 GCA_003135315.1 Acidobacteriaceae bacterium
CGGTCGGCTGGTTGTACCACGAGCTCCAGGTCTTGCCGCCATCCATGCTGACGGTCGCTCCCTGATCGCTGCCCATGATCATGTAAGCGGAATTCGTCGGATCAATCCACAGCGCATGATTATCGTCGCCGCCGGGCGCGCCCTTGTAGGAGTCGAAGGTGACGCCGCCGTCGGTAGAACGATACAGCGAAGTCTGCGCCACAAACACAATGTCGGAGTTGTGGGGATCGAGGAAAACTTTGCTGAAGTATCCGTTGCCCTGAATGCGCTGGTCTTTGGTGATTCGCGTCCAGGTCGAGCCGCCATCGTCCGAGCGATACAGGCCGCCGTCTTTGGGCGCGGAAACAATAGCGAACACCCGCTGCCCGCCGCCAGCGACAACCACACCGATGCGGCCCAAGTGCGCTTTCGCCAGTTGCGGAATGGTGACCGGCGTCCAGGTATCGCCGCCGTCGGTGGTCCTGTAGATTCCTGCGCCGCCCATGCCCAAAAGTCCTGCGAATGGCGTGTCGGGCTTCACGTAGTGATACCACAGCGCGGCAAAGCCGANNCCAGCTCTTGCCGCCGTCGGTGGTCTTGAAGACGCCGCGCTCGGCGTTGGGCGCGAAGGTGTGGCCCAAAGCAGCGGCGAAAACTACGTTCGAATTGTGCGGATCGACCCAGATCGCGCCAATATGCCGCGAGTCTTCCAGACCGATGTGTTGCCAGGTTTCGCCAGCGTCGGTCGACTTCCACATTCCATTGCCTTGATTGACCGCGCCGCCCACGTTGCTGACATCGCCGGTGCCGATATAGACGACGTTGGGATCGGACGGCGCGACCGCGATCGCTCCGATGGAAGCCACCCGCTGCTTATCGAAGATTGGCTTCCATACCATGCCGCCGTCGCTGGTCTTCCACGCGCCTCCGCCGGCGGTTCCCACGTAGTAGATGGCGGGCTGGCCGGGCACGCCGGTTACTCCCGTCACGCGTCCTGCGCGGAAGGGACCGATCTGCCGCCACTGCATTCCGGAATAGAGTGAGGGATCGTATTGCTGGCCAAGCATCGATGGAGCGAGGGCCAGAACCGCAAGAAAAAGGACGAGAGTCGTGAGGAGTAGTTCGGTAGATTTGCGGCTGCGTAGGCTCGAATCAGTCAGCGCTTTGCCGCCCAAGGCAAGGGTCATCCCTCACACCTCCAAATCGAACAGCTTACACCAGAGACGACCGGCGGTGCTGTTCAAAGACACTTCCCGTAGTGGCTCAATTTGAACTCCTCCGGTGATGGATAGCCCAAATCAGTAAAGCAATCCAAGCCACGCCAGTGATTGTGCTGGCGGCGAGCCAGGCGTAAATGTGTGGGAGCCAGACAGCGTTGTTGGAAGGTTGTGCCGCACTTCTCCAAATGAAATAAAGAAGCCAATAGACGCTATCCAATCCGATGAGGGTAAGCAGAGTAAACAGAATCAAAATCCAAAGGGCACTACGCTTCTTAGCTCCGAGTTGAGCCACTGCACACCTCCGATCATTCATGACTCTGAGGCGGGTTGCCGTGCAGACGATAAACCATTCCCGTCTTCGTCGTCCCCAGGGAAATCCAGTCCTGCACGTCTCGTTGGAGAGTAATGAAGAACTGCTCCGACAGCTTCCTGGGCTTTTCATGGACATCGCCCATGCGAGCGAACTTGAGCTGGTAGGCGAACTCGCCGACCAATGGGGTGTGCTCTCCACGGGTCCGCCACAATGCCACATTGCAGTGGCCTTCGACCCCTTTGCCAAAGTCGAGGTCGCCCAATTCCAGCAGGACCTCTTCGACAATGGCTTCGTTCACCAGCGTCACTTCTTCGTCCTCTGACTTCTTGAGGACGGCAAGCGCGGGAAAAACGTGGGCGAGTCCCCACATGCCCAGGCGATCGCCTTCGTGCATCTGGCTAAGACCGAACTGACAGTTGTGGGAATACAGCAGGCGAAATCCGCCGTACTGGTCTTTGAGGGGAAGCGCCTCAGCCTTGAACTTAATCTGATATTTTCCCGCGATATTGGGCCGCACATCCAACTCCGCGGCTTTTTTCTCATCCGAGTGGCGGAACTTGAAAACGATTTCCGGATCGCCGATAGGAAAGCCGTCGATATAAGTGATTCGCCGCCGCAGAATGAAAGCGTTGTTGTAGAGGCGGAAGTCCGGAGTGTCCATGAACACAATCTCCCGGATGTCCGGCCGCCGTCCGACCTTGGGGTCGGTGACGAATCCCACCGCCAGGCTCTTGGCCGTGCGCTGCACCTGTTTGCCAAAGTCGCGGAAGCTTTCTACCGACACGAAGCGATCCGGTTTGAGGATAAGCTTGGCTTCCAGGTACTGCACACTGTCGAGCGGATGGCCGTCGCTGTACGTTCCGGAAACTGGAACTTCCTGGGAAAGCCATGAATCCCCGGTTGCGTCACTAGTGTTGCTTTTGTTGACTTTCTTGTCGTCCTTCTTATCGTCCTTAGCCATGGCGGCAACTCCCAATCACTTTCATCAAAAGTGCTGCCTTCACCTTGTGATGGCGGGGCCGCCACTGTCAAGAATCTCAGGTTGCCGTCGGAAAAACGAAGGTGCTGTGAGGAAGGCTGCGTCCCGCTGTTAGGTCTTCACGACTTGGGCCTCGCCGCCCTCAGGTCCGTAAAAAAAGACCCAGGTGGCAAAGTCGTCGGCGAATTCGATGAAGCGGTGCTCCTCGCCGGCCGCAACGAAGAGCACATCGCCTACTCCGAACGATATTTCTTTCGTGCCACGCAGGAAACGGCCGCTTCCGCTGGCGATGACGTAAATCTCGTCACGGCTGTGCGGCGTCTGGTGATCGTTGCCCCGAGGCGCATACAGCTTCACGGTAAGCGTGCCGTGGCGGAAAAGTTCGATGGAGCGCTGGCCATCGTGACCGGGGAGTTGATCCAGACCACTGAGGGCCTTGAGATAACCGTGCACAATTTGGCCTTCGATTTTCATTGTTATATCGACGCGGTCCCTTTCGGCTTCCATACGCCGATGATAATTCCCATCAGGATGCAACCCAGCAGCGGGTAGGCTGCGGAGATCAGGATGAACGAACCGGCACGAATTTCGAAGACCATTTCCGTGACCATGGCCATCGCGGCCGCCAGGCCGATCAACGTGCCCACGATGATTCCGCGGAACAGGCTGTGGGATGCGGAACCTGCAACCAGCCGCGCAATGACATAGGCCATCAGGAAGCTACACAAGAGCGCAATGAGATACGGCCAGAAGTTGGGGTGAGACATATGCGCCTGCAACTCTTCGGCAGGCATTCGCAGTCCCATCCTCCACTGGTTGGCGAAGACGGTAAACCACACGGCGCCCAGCAGCCAATCCGCAACCGCCGCCAGCAAAACTGCAGCCCAGTTCAAGCGCATGCAGGCATCCTCCTCATCAATGGCAGACGATACGCTTCTTCCCGCGCGTTGCGCAATTGGATTGCTAAGAGGCGCACATCTTAAGTACATCCCGCGGGGTAAGGCCTTGTTCGCGCAGAGCGCGCAGACTGAGCGCGTCATGACGCTTGGCCAGCCGGACTCCGGCCTCATCGCGTACCAAATCGCAATGATAATAAGCGAGAACGGGCAGCCGAAGGGCGCGAATCAGCAGCAGTTGCCGCGCGGTCGACTTCAGCAGATCGGCGCCGCGGACGACCTCCGTGATCTGCATTGCGGCATCGTCGGCAACCACCGCAAGCTGATAGGCGGGAACATCGTCGCGCCGCCAGACCACGAAGTCGCCAAAGTCGCGGCCGGCAATGAATTGTTGGGGGCTCTGGCGAAGATCATCGAACGCGAGGGCTTCGCCATCAGGAACTAGAAACCGCCAGTTCACACCCTTCGGCGAGTCGTAGGCTTTTGCTTCGCCGATTTTCTCCCGGCAGCGTCCGGGATAAAGCGGTTCGTCGTCGCCCTCATTGGGCGCGGCGGCGGAGGTCGAAAGGTCTTTGCGAGAGCAGGTGCAGGGGAAGATGAAGCCGGCGTCGCGCAGCCTGCGCCAGGTTTCGAGATAGAGGGCGCGGCGCTGGCTCTGCTCGTAGGGCGCAAACGGGCCGCCGACGTCCGGTCCCTCCTGCCAGCGAATGCCGAGCCAGTGCAGGTCTTCGATCATGGCTCGCGCGAACTCAGGCTTCGAGCGCTGCGGATCGAGGTCTTCGTTGCGAAACACCAGCGTGCCATTGCGTGCGATTGCGCGCTGACAAGCGGTCCAGAAGGTGCAGGCGTGGCCGATATGCAGCAGTCCGGTGGGCGACGGAGCGAGCCGTCCGCGATAGGGCAAGTGCTGCGGGGATGACACTGCGTCCATGTAGCGATTGTAGAGGCGGAAGGTCCACCACAGAGACACAGAGAGCGCACAGAAGCCCAGACCTGTTCTAGAGGAGCAGTCCGCGCGCTTGCATTTGTGACCCTAGTCACGCGGGCGGGTGACGTCCGGTGCTACGATAGTTGTTTATGTCCGCTCCCGATTCGCTCTTCATACGCGCCTGCCGGCGGCTTCCCGTTGAGACCACTCCGGTCTGGTTCATGCGCCAGGCCGGCCGCTACATGCAGGA
>PLBD01000209.1 GCA_003135315.1 Acidobacteriaceae bacterium
TCGCGCATAGCCATCGCCGGCCAGGAACGGCTCGCCGCGCTTGCCCGATTCCTGCAACGACTTCGCGCCCCACGAGCGTAGCTTGCCGCCCTCGAGATAGCGCCACAAATAAGGATGCTGAATGTAGTGCTGTAAATATCGATAGGCCGTGCGCGTTGGGCAATCGAACCACGAGGGAACGAAGATGCCAACCGANNAGCTCGATGACGAACTTCATGCCCACCGCCCACTCCCGCACCTCGTTGCCTTCAGGCATCCCGATGCGGCGATCGATGTCGCGGCTCACCGCTCCGACCGGCCCATCTCCAACGACCGTTAGCGCAGCGTGAATATCCATTCCCGGAGTAAATCCGGCTTCCGGCTTGCCGGCGCGGTCTACGCCCTGGTCGAGCAGGCGGACGCCCAGCACTTTCTTGTCTTCGATCAGCGCTTCGCTCACCGGCATTCCCGGCCACACCTGCACTGTCCCGCTGGACAGCAACTGCGCGCCGACCCACTGATTGAACTGTCCGATGGAAAGCACCAGCCCGTCTTTCTTGTGCAGGAAGCTGGGCGTGAACGGCAGTTCGAGCGCGTCGTATTGGACCGGCAGGAAGCGGCGGAATGTTTTCAGCAGACGATCGCCGATCCGTAGTGCGAGCGAGCGACGGCTGGCGCCCGTGGGATCCAGCAGGTACACCAGCTTCTCGCTGGACACGGGCGTCGCCATGGGAATCTGCGCCGGATCGAGATCGGGGAAGGTAGCGCGAATCCCGCGCGCCCGTGTTACCACTCCCGAGACGCCAAAGCCGATATCGTCCGCGCGTTCGTAGCAGATCACTTGCAGCGGCAGGCCGGGCGCGGTTCCGCTCTCCATCGCCGGCGTCCCGTCTTCGTTCAGCAGCTTGCGCGAGAGCGTGGTCAGGAAGCCGCCCATCGCCGGCCCGAAGCCGACGCACGCGATGTCCACGTCCATGGCCGTGCGCTCAACAGCTGGTTGTTCAGGCGTATTCAATCACATTCCTTAACGTGGATAATCCAGCGCCTCGGGGATCATCACCTTCGCGATCGCCTCTGCGGCGCTGTCCTTAGACAGCTGCGCGCCCGTGAGGCACCCATCGAGTTTGCTGTGCAGGCGCTGAAATTCTTCCAGCCCGCGGCACGACGCGCATGGTCCGGCTTTGACAGGATGCGAACCATCCGGCCCGATCACGTCCGTCGCCATGGCGATGATGCCGGGGATCAATCCTTCCAGCGAATCCAGTTGGTCGCTGCGATAGCAGCCCTTGTAGCCTTCCTCGTCCCAGGCCGGATGCCGGTTGTACCCAAACGCCAGCTCGGCGCAGATGCGGCCAACTTCTCCCGCCGAACGCGCGGCCTGGATGTGGCACAGGTCGGTGAAGAAGTTCAGCGTTCCTGCCAGTCCTTCTGCCAGCACCGGGTTCTCCGGACCGTGTGTCTCCAGCTCGATCATATCCAGCGTCTGCTGCCGCGCCGCCAGCAGCCAGCACAACGCATCCGCCAGCGGGAACGTCACGCCCTGGCGCGCGCTCTGATACAGCGCTCCGCCATCGGCGTCGGTAGCGACTTGCAGATGGTTGTAGATCCACAGCCACAACTCCATCGCGGTCGCCAGCGAGCATGCGCCAGTTCCCGGACGATGCTCCGCGACCCGGCGCATCTCCAGAATCCAGTTGCGGAATTGCGCCAGGAAAAGTTCGTTGGTCATCGTGACACTGAGGTTGCGCCGCTGCACCGCTTCCGGGCCTTCGTACGTGGCTTCCAGTTGCGTGTCCATCCACTTGTAGGTGAGGAAGCCGGGACAATCCTCGGTGATCCCGTAGCCGCCCATCAGGCTCAGCGCCTCGCGCATCGCGTTGGAGCCGGTACCGGTGTTCCACAACTTTGCCGCCGGACACAGCACATTGGAGATGGCATCTCTTAAGGCGAACTGGACCAGCGGATCGGCCTTCAGATCTTCGTAGTCGCGGCTGCGCTTTGCGGGCGGAGTGTTTTCCTGCCGCAGAAATTCAATTGCCGACTTGTTCACATCACGGAAGAACTTCATCTCCGACCGGCCGCGGCTGACACCCTTCGCGGCGAGAATCTCGTTCTTCTCGTGTTCCAGGGCATCGATCTCGTCGCACAAGCGCGCTGCGGCAAAGCCCAGGGCAGCGCCCGCTTCGCCTATGGCCCACAGGCTGGCGAGGCGATGCAGTGCGTCCTGGCGCTGCTGCAAACCGAGTTCGTAGCGCAACATTCCGGCTTTCGCCTGCTCCGAGCCGCGGAAGCGCCCGCGCTGATAGCGGATGATCGGTTCAACCGCCGACAGCAGCTTGGCCGATGTCATGAGTGCCACCGTCACGCGCGTGCGTTTGAAGACCGCCTCGATCACTTCGCTGTGGCTGTAGTTGGGAATGATGACGCCGTCCTTCACCGTGTAACCGCCGACGATCCGGCTGGCGGGCACAGTCACGTTGAAGATCGGATCGCAGGTGGAGGAGAGCTGGTGTACCAGTTTGCGCGTCGGCGTGCCGCGGTCGAAGACGCCGGGATCGGTTTCCTCGATGATGACGATGCAGGAGCCCTTGATGCGGTCGTCGCCGGAGTCCACGGCAGCGGTCACGAAGTTCGCAAACCCCATGTTGGTGATGAAGCGCCCGCGCTTTTCCACCCGCAGCAGAGGTTCCTCGCCGTCGGCCCACTTCTCGACGCGCAACTTGCCGTTCAGGATGCCAGTGTCCACGCCCACGTACGGAATCGGCTCCGTAAGGCAGAACGCACCCCGCAACGGCTGACGGTCCTCGTCCGGAGTGGGCGGGATTGCCAGCGACATGTAGTGGGCCTGCTGTTCCGCAGTGCCGCGCTCATGGATGGGGGCCAGCGCCAGGCATCCGGCGAGACTGCACGTCGCGGCTCCGGCGTCCACCCACGCCAGTTCGAACGCGGTCAGCGCCAGCGCCAGGTTCTTCGGCCCGGCCAGGTAGCCGCCTTGTTCGGGATCCATGAACACCGCAGTGATGCCGGACTGGTCGAAGGCCTCAAGCAGCGTGGCTTTTTCCGCGGTCCATTCATGGGTGCCGCGCAGCCCCTGGGCCACCAGCCGCGCCACCGGCCCCCGGGCTACCTCGCGCGCCGACTGCACCAGCATCTGCAAGTCATAGCGGTCGGCAAACCGCCACAGGATCTGGCGAACATTGTCGTCGGGCAGCGTGCGCAACGTTTCCGATCGTACTCGCGAAACCGTGGTGGCCATCCCCTCACCTCCGGGCAAAAACAACCCCTATTGTGATTTGTGTATGGCCCAGCTTCCTGTGACGTACATCATAGGGACAAGTGACGCGCGTACAAGATGGCGCCGCTAAGCCGTTCCTCGGGAAACTCCAGTTGCAGGACGGAAGGAGGAAGCAAAAGAGCAGAGGCCCGGAACGCAACTCCGGGCCATTCGCTATGCTACGCTGTGAGGATATGGGCAGAGTACGCAACCGGTGCGTGGAGTTCAAGCCGCCAGTCGTACCAATGGTCTATAAGTCGTCGAAGGGCCTGTAGCTCAGCTGGTTAGAGCAGGGGACTCATAATCCCTTGGTCGGGGGTTCGAATCCCTCCGGGCCCACCAATCAAGTCAGCAAGCTCCCGCCGGCGCATGGCGGGAAGGTTGACGCTCGAATGGACACTCCGCTCCAGACCCAATCTCACCGGGGAAGAACCGCCATGACGCCTAAACCATCCGCGACTTCCGCCAACTCTATTGGCCCGCGGCCTCGCGGTCGGCGAGCAGCAGGGCCTGCGTCTGGCTGATGCGGCCGGCGGGCACCGAGGGATCGGCGGCGCGAAGTTTTGGGAAGGCTGAGACCTTGTCCGGGCCGCTTACCAGCCAGAGAATGCGGCGGGCGCGATTGATCACGGGATAGGTCAGCGTCATGCGACGGCGGCCCTGATAGACGCCGGTGATGGCAACGTCCCTGTCCATTACGTTGAGGACCGGATCGCCGGGAATGAGCGAGGCTGTGTGGCCATCGGGACCGAGACCGAGGTGAGCGAGATCGAGCACCGGAGGCTTGCCGGCGATGCCTTCCAGGGTGTGCGCGTATTGCTGCGCCGCGGCATCGCTGTCGGGCGATTCCACCGGCATGGCGTAGATCTGGTCGGGCGGAATGGGAGCGTGCTCCAGCAGGCTGGCGCGCAGGTGGACATAATTGCGGTCCGGATCGCCGGCCGGAGCAATGCGCTCGTCGATCTGAAAGACGTGTACATTGGCCCAGGGCACGTTTTCGTTGGCGAGGTCCGCCAGCATCATCCACGGACTCTTGCCGCCGCTGACCGCCATCACGAAGCGGCCGCGCGCGGCCACTGCGGCGCGCGCATCGGCGGCGATGACCGCGGCCCCGCGCCTGGCCAGCGAGTCGACATCAGGAAGGATTTCGACGTTCATTGTGCCTACTTTCCCGCCGTCTTCTCCAGGTGCCCGCCGAATTCGTAGCGCATGGCTGACAGTAGCTTGTCGGCGAAGTCGGCCAGGCCGCGGGAGCTGAAGCGCTCATACAGCGCCGTGGTCAGCACCGGCGTCGGCACACCTTCGTCAATGCTCGCCTTGATTGTCCATCGCCCTTCACCCGAGTCGGAGACACGTCCGGCAAATTTCGCCAGCTGCGGGTCTTCGAGCAACGCCGACGCCGTCAGGTCCAGCAGCCAGGAAGCGATGACGCTGCCGCGCCGCCAGACTTCAGTTACGTCGGGCAGATTGAAGTCGTACATGTAGTGCTCGGGATCGCGCAGAGGAGTGGTCTCGGCATCGACTTCGCCCTTGTGCTTGCCGACGTTGGCCGACTTCAGAACATTCAATCCCTCGGCATAGGCAGCCATGATGCCGTACTCGATGCCGTTGTGCACCATCTTCACAAAGTGACCGCCGCCGTTGGCTCCGCAGTGCAGGTAGCCTTCTTCGGAGGTGCCACCGGCTTTCTCGCGTCCGGGAGTGCGGTCGATGTTACCTATGCCCGGGGCGAGGGTTTTGAAGATGGGATCGAGATACTGCACCGCCTTGTCGGGGCCTCCGATCATCATGCAGTAGCCGCGCTCCAGGCCCCACACGCCGCCGCTGGTACCGACGTCGACGTAGTTGATGCCCTTGGGCGCGAGTTCTTTCGCCCGGCGGATGTCGTCGATGTAATAGGAGTTGCCGCCGTCGATCAGGATGTCGCCGGATTCCAGGTAGGGAAGTATGCCGGCGATGGTCTCATCCACCGCAGCCGCCGGAACCATCAGCCACACCGCGCGCGGCTTGTTCAGCTTCTTGGCGAAGTCCTGCAAGGAAGAGGAGCCGACTGCTTTTTCCTTCACCAACTCTTCCACCGATTTGGGGAACACATCGAAGACCACGCATTCGTGTCCCGCTTTCATAAGGCGGCGCACCATGTTGGCGCCCATCCGTCCCAGACCCACCATTCCTAGTTGCATCGTTCGCTCCTGTATCGAAATTCTCAAAGTAGACTGTGGAAAGTGCAGCTTCAGCCGGCGCAACCGCAGATCCTTCGTCGGACTGAAGTCCTCCTCAGGATGACAATTCTGACTCTTTACGCGCCCTGAGTAAGCACCACGCTCTTGGACTCGATCACCTTCATTAGCTCGTTCCAGGAATCGGAAAACGCCTTGGCCCCTTCGGTCTGCAATTGGGCTGCGAGCGCATCCACGTCAACACCATTCTTCGCGAACTGAGCTATGAAGTCCTCGCAGTCACCGCCGTCCGCCGGCATCGCCGACCCCAGTTCGCCGTGATCGGCGAAGGCTTTCAGCGTCGCTTCCGGCATGGTGTTCACCGTGTTAGGCGCAGCCAGCGCCTTAATATACAGGATGTCGGAGGCGCGTGGGTCCTTGGTCCCGGTGCTGGCCCACAGCAGGC
>PLBD01000521.1 GCA_003135315.1 Acidobacteriaceae bacterium
TAGATGTCGATGTCCTGCTTGCGAATCAGATCGAGGAGCAGGTCGAGCGGCCCTTCATACACCTGGCCGACGAAAATCGAGAAGGCAGAATCGTCTGCATCCCTGCGTTGCATCACGTGCGGCGCAGCGCCGTTTTCGGAAGGAGCGGATTGTCGGTTGTCGGTCATAGAAAGAGTCGCTGCAATAATAGCGGTCCTTCGACTGCGGTGACGCAAAAAGCCGCGCGACCTCCGCTCAGGATGACACAACATTTGGAGGCTGGGTGCCCCGTTCTAGTCCTTGTTTGGCTAGGGCGGGGCGATTCGGATTAATCGCCAGCGATGCTCTTTGTCGGCGCTTCGTAATCGTGCGACAAGTTCGCCGCGTCGCGAGCCTCCACCATCGTCGCCTCTGCCACTTTCCGCGCCTTCGCCGATCCTACTTCTAAGATATCCCACGCCAGCTTCGGATTCGCTTCGTACTTCTGCCGCCGCTCCTGCATAGGCTCCAGCACGCTCCACAAGCTGTCGGCCGCCCATCCTTTGCACTCGATACAACCGATTCCCGCCGTCCGGCAGCCTTCGTACACCTTCGCCATGGTTTCGGAGCTGCTGAAGATTTTATGCAGATCGCCAACCGGACATTTATCCGGATCGCCGGGATCGGTGCGGCGGATGCGCGCCGGATCGGTGACCATGGTCTTCAGCTTCTGCCGCAGCGATGGCTCGGGCTCGCTCATGAGTATCGTGTTGCCGTACGACTTCGACATCTTGCGCCCATCGGTGCCTGGCAATTTCGGCGTCGGCGTCAGCAGCGGCTGCGGCTCGGGGAAGACTACCTCGCGCTTGGGATCACGGCATCCTGCACTGAGCTTTCGCGGATAGAACTGATGGAATCTCCGCGCCACTTCGCGTGTCAGCTCCACATGCGGCACCTGGTCTTCGCCCACCGGCACAAAGTTCGCCTGGTAGATCAAAATGTCCGCCGACTGCAGCAGCGGATATCCAAGAAATCCGTACGTTCCCAGGTCCTTGTCCTTCAGGTTCTCCTTCTGCTCCTTATAACTGGGAACGCGCTCCAGCCAGCCCAGCGGCGTGATCATGCTGAACAGCAGGTGCAGCTCGGCATGCTGCGGCACATGCGACTGGATGAACAGGGTGCTGCGTTCCGGGTCGAGCCCCGCGGCGAGGTAGTCGAGAATAACCTCCAGCGAGTTCTGCTTCACGCTGCGCGTGTCGGCGTAATCCGTGGTCAGCGCGTGCCAGTCCGCGATGAAGAAGAAACATTCGTACTGGTCCTGCAGCCCAACCCAATTGCGCAGCGCCCCAACGTAATTGCCCAGGTGCAGCTTGCCGGTTGGCCGCATGCCGCTAAGGATGCGACCCTTCGAAATGGTTTTGCTATCAGTCATCGGCCGCCCAGAAACAACGCTAGCAGTATCTCGTAGAAAGCCAGGAAAGGTGCAATGATTGCGCCGATAATCGAGATTCCCAGCATCGGCAGTATAAACATGATCACGACCAGCCCAGCATAGCCCATCCGGTCGTACACGCGCAGCGCGTTATAGGAAAGAAAGTGGCGGATTACGTGACTGCCATCCAGCGGCGGCAAGGGAATCAGGTTGAACACCGCCAGGATCACGTTGATGTACATCGCATCGTAGAACAGCTTCGCCAGGGGCGTAGCAATATCGGCGCTGCGCGTCTGGCTGCCGATCGCCATACCCGAGCCATGCCAGAGTATGGCCAGCGCAATGACGGCCAGAAACGCGGTGATGAAGTTGCTGACCGGTCCGGCAACCGAAGTCAGGATGTCATCCTTCACCAGGTTCTTGAAGTTGCGGGTGTCCACCGGCGTCGGTTTGGCCCAGCCGAAAGGCGGAAATCCCAGCACAATCAAGATCAGCGGCATGATGATGGTGCCGAACGGATCGATGTGTACCAGCGGGTTCAGCGAAACTCGCCCCAGCATTTTGGCCGTAGGGTCGCCTAGCCGGTTGGCCATCCAGGCGTGCGCCGACTCATGCACGCAAATGGCGAACAGCAACACAATGATCTGGAAGAAAATATCAACCGGGTTAGTATGGCCGAACATTGTGTTTTGCCTTCGATACTAACACGGCCAAAAGGGGAGCAGGTGCCGCGAGGCGCGGCTTACACGGCTCGATTGCAGAGAGCAACCGACGGAGATTCAACAGACGTTCCCGTGATAGTTGATCTCGGGCGTCAATTGACTCGCGATCCAAAGATGTATTACTTTCTTACATAAGTAATGGAGCTACCATGGAATCGGCAATCACTATCAAAGGCCAGGCTACGATTCCCAAGGCCGTCCGCGAGCATCTGCATTTGAAGCCCGGCGACCGAGTGAAGTTCTTTGTACATCCCGACGGCACCGTCGTTCTGTTGCCGAAACTTCCGGTTTCCGCGTTGCGAGGCATGCTGAAGTCCAGGCGGGCGCCAGTTACGCTTGACGAGATGCGCGAAGCCGCCGCGGCCGGAGCTGTCGGCTCCCGCCACCGCCAGCAGCGGCGAAAATGATCGGGCTCGACACCAACGTCGTGGTCCGCTACCTTGCCCAGGATGACCCGGTGCAATCGCCGAAGGCGACCGAACTCATCGAAAGACGACTGACGCAGCAACATCCCGGTTTCATCAGCGTCGTGGCCATGGTTGAGACGGCATGGGTTCTGGAGCGCGCCTACGGCCTCGCCGACCATGAAATCGCCGCTGTAATCGAGAGTCTGCTTCAGGCTGACGTCCTGGTCGTGGAACGCGAAGAGGAGGTCTTCTACGCCATGATCGCACTCAAAGAGAAGAGGGTCTCATTTGCGGATGCGCTCATTGCGGCCCTCGGCGCCAGAGCGAACTGCTCGCACACGTTCACATTCGATCGGAAAGCGCTGCGGCTTTCGCAGTTTAGACTTCTCTGACCCAATCTTCTCCGCATCAGATGCTGCCAGGGCGGTCGCAGTGAAGTTGCTCGCCGGGCGCAGCACCAGCGAAACTCCTAGCTATTAAATTGCACCAGCTCGGTTGTGTGCTTCAGTTGGCCGCAGGCGGCGTAGATGTCACGGCCTCGTGGACGCCGAACGAACGCTGGGATTCCTGCCCGCGTCAGCACGCTCTGGAACGCCAGCACACGCTCGTCGAGCGGCATCGCGAACGGAATCTCCGGTCCCGGGTTCAGCGCGATCAGGTTCACCTTGGCCCGCAGACCGCGCATCAGGTCAACGACTTCACGAGCGTGCTTGAGCTCATCGTTGACCCCGCCCAGCAGAACGTACTCGAAGGTCAACCGCTCGCGATTGCGAAGAGGGAAGTCGCGCAACGCGGCCATCAGCTTCTCGATGGTCCACTTCTTCGTGATCGGCATGATCCGCGTGCGCAGCTCTTCGTTGGGAGCGTTAAGCGACACGGCCAGTTTCGGGCGGATGGCTTCGGCGCCGAAGTCCGCAATGCGCGGCACAATCCCCGAGGTCGACACCGTCATGCGCGACTCGGGTATTCCAACTCCTTCCACCAGCAATCGCGCCGCCTGCATAAAGTTGTCGTAGTTCAGAAAAGGCTCGCCCTGTCCCATGAAGACCAGGTTCAGGCGGTCGCGCTCTGCGTCGGCCTGTTGATCGCCGAGCACTGCGAGAACCTGGCCAACAATTTCGCCCGCGGTTAGGTTGCGGCGCAGCCCCAGCAGGGCCGTCATGCAGAAAGCGCAATCGACGGCACAGCCCACCTGGCTCGAGATGCAAATAGTGGCGCGATGCCATCCCTTCTTGTCTGCCAGCTCTTCATCGCCGCTGGGCGAACCGTCGCCGGCCTCACCGCCATCGCCTTCGGGCATCCACACGGTCTCCACGCTCTCTCCGTCGGCGTAGGCCAGCAGATAACGAACAGTGCCATCGCCGGAAACGAATTTCTTCTCCACCTGTGGCAAGCCGATCCCGAAGCCCAACTCACCCAGCCTGCGGCGCAAGCCGAGTGGCAAGGTTGTGAATCTCTCCCAGCCCGACCACCTTTGCCGGTAAAGACCGTCAAATACCTGGCGGGCGCGGTAGGATGGTTCTCCAAGCCCCTCCATGACTTCCGTAAGCTCTTGAAGACAAAGGCCTAAAAGTTCGGTCTGTTGTGGTTGATCCATGCATCCAATATGCTATCTGGTTAGATTCCTAGTCGCCCGACGTCGCTTCGGGGGCATTTCGTCCTAACGTTCTGTGTGAGTATTTTATCCTCCCGGTTCCCTAGGCGATAGATGCGCTAAGGCCCTCGCAGGACGTACGTCTTCGCAATGACCCGGACGTTCAGGTCGATTGGAGCAGCAATCATGGTTGAAGAAGCGCGCAACATTCAACGACAAGTACTTCCCAACGGGCTCACCATCCTGACCGAGAAGATGGACCACATTCGCTCGGTCTCGATCGGCATCTGGGTGAAGTCCGGATCGCGCCACGAAGATCCGAACGTCAACGGCATCTCCCATTTTGTCGAGCACATGGTGTTCAAGGGGACCAGCAGCCGTTCGGCCGAGGACATCGCCCGCCAGGTGGACTCCATCGGCGGCAACATGGA
>PLBD01000394.1 GCA_003135315.1 Acidobacteriaceae bacterium
ATGACCATCGCCCAGGAGGAGATCTTCGGACCGGTGCTGGCGGTGAGCAAGGCGCGCGATTTCGAACATGCGCTGCAGATGGCCAATGACTCACAGTACGGGTTGACGGGCGCCATTTATTCCACCAACGCGAAGCACGTCGAAGAAGCGCGCGAGAAGTTCTTTGTCGGAAATTTGTACGTGAACCGCAAATGCACCGGGGCCATGGTGGGCGCGCATCCCTTCGGCGGATTCAATATGTCGGGAACCGACTCGAAGGCCGGCGGCCCGGATTACCTGCTGCTGTTTACGCAGGCGAAGTCAATTGGCGAGAAGATCACGAAGTAAGCGGTGAATGGTTGGTCGTGAATCGTGGATCGAAGTGGCCGGAGCGAAATGCTTCGGCCGTTTTGTTTTGAGGGAAATACCAGACCGGCCGGGTGCCCCGTTCTAGCCTTCTTTTGGCTAGGGCGGGGCCGTTGAATTATGTCAGCAGAATGTTGTCGATCAATCGTGTCGTGCCGAAATACGCTGCGACGGCCACCAGCGAGCCGTGCGTGACGTCCGCAACGGGATCGAGCGTATTCGGATCGACGACAGCGAAGTAATCCAGCCGCGCCGCCGGCTCTTCCGCGATCACCTGCATGCCAACTTCGATCAGTCTTGCGGCACTGCGCTCGCCCTGATCGGCCAGCGTCTGCACGCGCATGAGCGCGCGATGCAGCACCAGCGACTGTTGACGCTGCTCCGGCGTGAGGTAGATATTGCGCGAGCTCATCGCCAGCCCATCTTCTTCGCGCACGATGGGACAAACCACAATCTCCACATCCATGTCGAGATCGTTGACAAGCTTGCGCAGCACGGCTACCTGCGCCGCATCCTTCTGGCCGAAGAAAGCGCAGTCGGGGCGGACAATCTCAAACAGCTTGGTGACCACGGTCGCGACGCCGCGAAAGTGTCCGGGGCGCGATGCGCCGTCCAGCTTGGTGCTCAACTCGTTGACCTGCACGTGGGTCTGCGCGCCGGGTGGATGCATCTCATCGACGGTGGGCAGAAAAAGCAGGTCGACGCCAAGCTGCTCCAGCATGCCGGCATCGCGCTCCAGCGGGCGCGGGTATTTGTCGAGATCTTCCGTGGGAGCGAACTGGAGCGGGTTGACGAAGATGGAGACCGCCGTCACGTCGCAGCGCGCCTTGGCCGCGCGCACCAGCGAGAGATGGCCTTCGTGCAGCGCGCCCATGGTGGGTACGAAGCCCAGCGTCTTGCCGCTGCGCGTGGCCTGGCGGCAGGCGGCCTTCATGTCGGCGATGGTCGGAATGCGCTTCACGGGCTCTCGCAGTTTAGTTGTTTTGAGGAGTGGGTGGAGCACGTCTTTAGACGTGCATGGCAGCAGCCGAATCAAAAAGCGGCATCAGCCGCTCAGGTAACCAAATACCTTACCTCAGGCGCTAAAGCGCGTTCGATTTGAGTGCGTCAATCTGCACGCCTGAAGGCGTGCTCCACCCATCGTGGCACAAGCATTCTTATCCAATCTACCTTGGAGGCTGAGACGGAGCCTTAGTCCCGCCGGGCGCAGGCGGAGATGGGGCGCTGTCGTCGCCCGCTGGCGGCTCGGGCCGCGGCAATGTCCAACTCTCCAGCACGCCCTTCAGCACTGGCTCCAGCCGCGGCAAATCCTGCGGCGCACACTTCAAGGCCACGGAGTAGATCTCGTTCTCCGGCCCGTGAATGAAGACCATCTCCTCAACCCAGTCGTGGCCGGTCGCCTTCTCGCGATATTTCGCCTTCAACATCTGCGCAGGCTGATGATCGATCGTCCGCTCCTGGCGCTGCAAGGTAACGAAATTCTGCCCGGCTTCACGCATGGCAGCCATGGCCTGCTCGATGATGCCGTTCAATCCGGGGCCTTCTTCGTCGCCGTCGGGCGGAGGCGCGACCAACGCTAACGTGATCTCGTACCACAGCGCGCGGTCTTCCTTCTGCGTCGGCGCGACGACGACTCCGTTGCCGTCGAAGACATCGCCCAGCAGCGTCCAGGCCGGTGGGTATTTGAAACAGAAGCCGGCGTTCGGCTGGCAGTATCTTTTCCAAGGAACAGGCTTGTGCGCGGGAGCGGGCGTCTGACCCGCCGCAACCAACGCCAGTCCCAACACCATCGCTATCAACCAAACAGATCGCCGCCCAAGCCGCATTTCTCTACACTGGCACAGCGTGCTTGCGTTCGGCAATGGCCTCGAGCGCGGCCAGCGTCTCCTTGGGCAGATGATACGACTCGGCGTCGGAGGGATATCCGCCCGACTTCACATCGTCCTTGAACGCCAGCAGCGCGTTGCCGATGACCGCGCCAACGTCGGCGTAGCGGCGGACGAACTTCGCCGGCGGCGCAAACGTCAGGCCCAGCAGGTCGTGAAAGACCAGCACCTGGCCATCGCACTCCGGGCCCGCGCCGATGCCGATGGTCGGGACCTCCAGCTCGCGCGTGATCATCGCCGCCACTTCGCGGGGAATGCCTTCCAGCACTACCAAGCAAGCGCCGGCGCGCTCCAGGGCGAGCGCGTCGTGCATGAGCTGCTCGATGGCTTGCAGCGTCTTGCCCTGCACCTTGTAGCCGCCCATGGCATGCACCGACTGCGGCGTCAGCCCGATGTGGCCGACGACGGGAATCTCAGCCTCAACCATGCGCTCGACGAGGTGCGCGCGTTTCTCGCCACCTTCGATTTTCACCGCCTCGGCGCCGGCTTCCTTGATGAAGCGCGCGGCGTTGCGCAGCGACTCGCGCTGGCTGAGGTGATAGGAGGCGAACGGCATGTCGGCCACGAGGAAGGCACGCTTGACGCCGCGCCGTACGGCACGGGTATGATGCAGCATCTCGCGCATGGTGACCGGCAGCGTGTTCTCGTAGCCCAGCATCACCTGGGCCAGCGAGTCGCCGACCAGAACGATGTCAATGCCGGCCTCGTCCACCAGGCGCGCGCTGGGGTAGTCATAGGCCGTGAGGCAGGTAATGATTTCCTGACGTTGTTTTTTTTCGAGAAGGGTGGAAGCAGTAATCTTGGCGCGGAAGTCGCCGGTGGTAATACTCACGATGTCCTCCAGTGCAGTTCCGCGTTCGCGGATACCGCCTGATTGGCCTCGTCACAAGGAGTTGCGAACCCTGGTGGGAGACGATTGAATTCTATACCCTGCGGCGGGCCGGTCAATCACTATTTAGATGTAGATGGCGGGGGCGGCGATGAAATCTGAGCGGGCTCCGCTGCGGCGCAGCTATGGTCGTGGACGATGCGCCAGCCCTCGGGAAACTTCCGGAAGATGAGAGTGAAGACTCCATGGGGCTGCTTGCCGTCGGGCATCACCAGCAGGAACTTGCCGCGAACGAAGGCGGCATCCGGGCTGAGCGGGTCCATACGCAAATCGCTGAACGAAAGCGTGCCCATTGAGTGGCCAGCGGACTGGTAGTTGCGCCGATAGCGCTCTAGCGTCGGCTCCCATCCTTTTGTTTCGGTGGCTCCGGAGAAGAAGGTCAGCTCCGGCGACTTCCAGTAGCCAGCCATGAAGGCGTCCAGGTCGTTATGGTTCCACGCATCTACCTGGGCCTGCAAAACCGCGCGGACGGCGTGGTCAATGCTGGGAGGATTTTGATATTGGGCCCACGCAAACACGGTCGCAAGCACAACAATCACCGATACCAATCTCATGCCAACCTCCGGGCGCAAGTGTAACGGAGGCTGACGAGAAAGAGGAAGCAGTAAGGCGGGACGCTAGTGGCGGCACTATTCGCGGCTTAACCAGGCGGGTTCAGGCGGGACGCTTGACGGTCGGCGGCTGCTTCCACGGACGCTGGGGGCGTTCGCCTTGCGGCAGATCACGATCGCGCACGCGATCGTACATATAGGTTTCGCTGACGGTCCCCAGGCCCTCGTTATACAGACTGATGCCGCCGGTACCTTCCTTCAACTCTTCGGAGAAGTCGTGCAGTGCCTTCAGGTGGTCGGCCGTAGCGGGACGGACGGCCTTGCTGGTCTGCAAAACTTTCTGGTAGCCGTGGTCCACCAGCTTGGAGATCTCGCCGTTGATGAGGTACCCGGGATAGGCGAAGATCTTCACGCTGCCGTCATCGGCGCGCTCGATGGCCGCGGAACAGTGGTACTTCTTCAGAAACACACGACCGCTGGCGCCGGGAGCTTCCAGCACGTCGAAGCCGTGGTCGCGGAGCCATGCGACAGCTTCTTCAAACGATCTTGTCTTAACTTTCTTTGCCATTCCAGTAACAAGTCCTCAAGAACATTTCCGCTCAAGCTGGCGGGAACTCACACTGTCGCACATCGCGAGCGCCCGCCGCAACTCGCGGTGTCATGAAAATCGGATGAAATGACCGATTGCGCGCGCCTGCGGCTCACTTGGGCCAGCGCGCGGAAGTGTAATCGACGGCTTCCTGCACATTGAGTTCACGTGTGCTCACGCCAGTGCGAACATACAGCTTGGGAGCGTCGCCCTCCTTCAGATAAACCGGCCGCGGGGTGGGCCCGACCATGACGCGGCACACTTCCTTGTTCTCCGCGGAATGAAAAACGATTTGCACCGAACGGCACGCGTCGCCGCCGAGTTTGGTTGCGACCGCGGTCATAAGAGCCTGCTCGAAGCCGTCGCGGTCCTGCTTCTTCAGCGTTTTGTAGTCACGGTCGAGGCCGACCACCGAGCCGTCGTCAGCCACGCCGATCAGCAGGGTGCCACCGTTGCCGTTCATGTAGCCGGCGAGCGTCTTGAGCACGACCGCTTCCAGTGCGCGATTGACTTTGTTCTCGCGCAGGTCCCAACGAAACGACGACTTGAATTCCAACTGTGCGCTCTCGCCCTGAGCGATCAGGGTGTGCAGGTCGCTCTGCAACGCGGCGCTGAGCTGCTCAATCCGCTGCGAGCGGCGCTGCATGGTCGAGTACAATCCTGCGCCGGAAACGCTCAGGATCATGCCGACGACGGCGTAGAACGTGGTCTTCTTCGGCGTCTCGCCTTTGACGGACCGGTGCAGTTGCGCAAAAGCAAAGTCAGCTGCGGTGGCATTTCCCGGACGGTATTCGTAGTAGTACACGAATTCGTTGGTGGGATAGAGGACGAAGATGCCGACCGCAGCGCCCAGCAGCAGCGCAACCGCGAAGATGCGCAACCTCGACTTGAGTTTCCAGGAGAGCAGCATCGGGGACATCGCCGTTAGCTTCTCCAATGCAGCGTCACGGGGCCGTCCAGGGGATGGCGCATGGGTTTGCCGCTGGCCTGCGATTCCAGCCGCGCCTGCTTCAGCTCGAAGTACCACTTCGCCGGACGATCGGCATCGTCGATGAACATGAGACTGGGGTTGTACTTCAGCCCTTCGGCCTGTTCGATCATGGTGACCTGGTCCTGCCGGACGAAACGCCGGCCGAAGGCCTTCGCGATGGGAGTGAGAAACGGCACGTTGAGGAAGACGTTCCACGCCGCGCAGACGTCGATGCGGCAATGGTTGTCGATGGTCGGCGTCACGGTGGTGAGGCTGGCAAACCACTTTTCGCCGCAGCGGATGACTTCATAGCGCCGGTTCGGCAGCACGAAATCGATGGTCGTCGTGATCGGCTGGCCATAGACGCCCAGCAGTTTGTAGGGCGCGCTGTTGGCGGACGGCTGATGGGCGGTCATGCGGAAGCCGCCTTCGATGGGCTCGAAGTGTTTTTCCTTTTCGTGGATGCTGGCCTGCGAGCGCCACCACCACGACTGATGAACGAACGGGCCATGCGCCGGATCCATCAATCCAATGATGCCGTGATCGATGTTGCAGGGCAGATCGGCGGTGAGATACGCGGAGTGAAAACGCTTGCTGAACTTCTGTATCTCAGGAACCGGCGGCAACAGGGCGAGATCGTCCGCACGAAGTTTTCCTCTCCCACTCCGTGGGACATAGACCCAGAGGTGTCCGTCGCGCTCCTCGCAGGGGTAGGCGGTGGCGAAGATTTTGCAAGGATCGAGGGAGTCGCGCTGGGTGAGCGATGGGATTTCGCGGCACTGGCCGGAGACCGGCTCGAACGCCCAGCCGTGGTACTTGCAGGTCACCTGCTGCCCATCGAACCATCCATAGGAAAACGGAATTCCGCGATGGGGGCAGGAATCGCGCATAGCGAAGTATCTGCCGCCGGCGGTGCGGCCCAGAACAAGCGGGATGCCGAGCAGCATGGCCTTCGCCATCTGCCTGCCGGAAATTTCGGAGGCGCGCATCGCCGGGTACCAGTCGTCGTAAATCAACGTGGTGGTTGGGCCGGATGCCGCGGATGAAGCGGGAGTAACTTCGCTAGTCATGTTCCGAGGCCATATTAACGCAGACCGTGATTTGATGTGGTGTGAATACGGAGTGCCGTCCCTACGGGACTCGGTCACTTTTCCCACCCTACCCAGGACTCGGCTTCGCTCCGTCCTGGGCTAACTGCACTTCCACCCCTTCGGGGTTCTTTTTTCGCGGGTCGTACGCCACTGCCGAAAACCAAACTTAATTCTCACGCAGACGCCTCAGGCGTGAGTCAACACGCCATGTTCGCGCAGCCGAATCCGCTGGTCTTCAATAATGCTGGCCAGCGATTGTTCCAACGAAACCTTGGGCGTGTAACCGGTGAGGCGATTGACCTTGGAAATGTCCGGAACGCGCCGCATCATGTCTTCGAATCCCTCTTCATAAGCGGTGCTGTAGGGCACGAGCACGATCCGCGACTTCGAGCCAGTCATGTCCCTGATCGTCCTGGCCAAGTCCAGAATCGTGATCTCATGATTGCCGCCCACGTTGTACACCTGTCCGTTGGCGCCGGGATGGGCGGCGATGTCAACCAGGGCGTCCACGGCATCGCTGACATGGGTGAAGCAACGGCTCTGAGTACCGTCGCCGAACACGCGAATGTCGGCGCCGGTGAGCGCCTGGGTGACGAAATTCGGAATCACCATGCCGTAACGGCCTGTCTGCCGCGGGCCCACGGTGTTGAACAGGCGCGCGATGACCGTGGGAACCTTCCGCTCCCTCCAGTAAGCAATGGCCAGAAACTCGTCGATCGCCTTGGAGCAGGCGTAACTCCAACGGGACTTGCTGGTGGCACCCAGCACCAGATCATCGTCCTCGCGAAACGGGACCTGGTCCTGCTTGCCGTAAACCTCGGAGGTGGAGGTGATCAAGACGCGCTTGCGCTTGGTCTCCGCCAGCGACAAGACAATTTCGGTGCAGCGAATGTTCGTTTCGATGGTCCGCACCGGACTATCCAGGATCAATCGCACACCGACAGCGGCAGCCAGGTGGTAGATCACGTCGCAAAGGTCCACCAACTCCGCCATGAGATGAGTATTGGTGACGCTATCGATGTGATAGACAAATTGAGGATGGAGTTTCAGGTGCTGAATGTTGGCGATGGAGCCGGTGGAGAGATCGTCGATGATGTAGACCTCGTCGCCCAGGGCGAGGTGCCGTTCGGCAAGATGCGAGCCGATAAACCCGGCTCCTCCGGTAATGAGAACCTTCAATACCTTCCTCCAAAGCACCTAGACTACTGGGTGACAAGCCAGAGCGCAAATTTTGCCGTCATGGCAACAGGCGATAACGCGCAAGCACCGAAGACAAGGGCTAAAGCCCTGGTGGTTGTTAAGACTCCTGCGGCACGGCTGAAGCCGTGCCCTGATACAAACCTGCTAAACATACCAGGGGACAGCCATGGGGATACAATGCGGCGTTCCTCCAGACTAAATGGACGGAGATCGCAGGCCGGGAGCTACGGTCTCGTTTTGGCAATGTCGGGCTCTTTGTCGCGCGTGACCTGGGGATCCAAGTGGTGGGTGGTCAGGTCCTGCCGTAGACATTCAAAGGCTTCCTCGGGCGTGTTCGCCCAGTGAAAGAGATCGAGGTCCTTGGGCGAAATCGTCCCGGCATCCACCAGCGCCTGGAAGTTGATTACCCGGTCCCAGTACTCCCTGCCATAAATCACCACGCACATGTGCTTGGCCAGTTTTTCCGTCTGCGCCAGGGTGAGCACTTCAAAAAGCTCGTCGAAGGTACCAAAACCTCCGGGAAAAACCACCAGCGCCTTCGCCAGGTAGGCGAACCACAGCTTGCGCATGAAGAAATAGTGAAACTCGAAGTTGAGGTCCGGAGTGATGTAGGGATTCGGCATCTGCTCGAAGGGCAGATTGATATTCATTCCGATGGTCTTGCCGCCAGCCTCGGACGCGCCCAGATTCGCGGCTTCCATGATCCCAGGACCACCGCCGGTGCAGATGACGAAACGATGGCGCGGCTGGCTGATGGACTGGGTCCACTGGGTAATGAGGAATGCGAGCCGGCGCGCGTCCTCGTAGTAGCGGGCCATCGCGACATCGGCCTTGGCCAGGCGGATTCGCTCCTGCTCCTCCGGGGGAGCCGGAGTTGCCGAACCGGGTTTGTCGAGCAGTTGCAACGACTGCTCGGCCTGCGAGCGGCTGTGGAAGCGCGCCGAGCCAAAGAAGACGATGGTGTCCTGGATGCGCTCGCGGCGGAAGCGGGCCAGGGGTTCCTGATATTCGGCGAGAATGCGCAGGCTGCGGCCGTCAGGCCCGTTGAGAAATTTCTTGTTCTCATAGGCCAGCGGCGCGCGGTTACGAGCAGGATGTTTGTCCTTCTTGTCTTTGTCAGCCATGCTGTGTGTAGTCCTAAGATGATGAACAGGCGAAGAACCGGCGGGTTATGATGGCCGATCAGTTCATGGATTCGCGAATCGAGCAATCGTTTTCAAAGCTGCCCTGCCGCCGGCTAAAGCCGGCTCGAACTAATACAGCGGCTCATCGGCACGGCTGAAGCCGTGCCCTGATACAAAGCACTCTAGCCTTTCGCCACATCGGCAGCTAGCTGCCTCATGTTTTCCAATTCAGCGCACCTGGTCTCTGACAGTTTCTCCTCCGCCTTCTGCTGGTCGACGTAGGCCTTCGCCACTCCAACAGCCAGCGTGCGAATCCGAGCGATCACGCCCACGCGTTCGGTGACGCTGATGGCACCACGCGCATCGAGAATGTTGAACAGGTGCGAACACTTCAGGCAAAGGTCGAAGGCGGCGAGCAAGGGAAAGCGGTGACGGTCGAAAGATCGCTCTTCGCTTTTCGCTGTTCGCTTTTCGCCAGAAGCGAGCTCCGACTGCGGTAATTTCGCTGAAGCCGCGTACTCATCCAGCAATGCCTGGCACTCGGCCTCATAAAGTTCGAGATGCTTCCAGGCCTTTTCGATATCGGCATGCTCGAAGTTGTAGACGGAGAACTGCTGCTCATCCTGTAAACGAATCTCGCCGTACTTCACGGGGCGACCATCGGGTTCGACCACCCAGGTGATGTCGTAAATCGAGTCCACATCCTGCAAGAACGCGGCGATGCGCTCCAGACCGTACGTTAGTTCGGCGGAGATGGGATCCAGGTCGATGCCGCCGCACTGCTGGAAGTAGGTGAATTGCGTGATCTCGAGTCCATCCAGCATGACCTGCCAGCCAATGCCCCACGCGCCCAGGGTCGGCGACTCCCAGTTGTCTTCTTCGAACTTAATGTCATGCTTGCGGAGATCGATGCCGATGGCTTTCAGAGATTCGAGATAGAGGTCCTGCACATTCGCCGGCGGCGGCTTCAGGATGACCTGAAACTGCATGTGTTTGAATAGACGGTTTGGGTTCTCGCCGTAACGGCCATCAGCCGGCCGCCGCGAGGGCTGCACATAGCCGACGCGATACGGTTTAGGACCGAGCACGCGCAGGAAGGTTTCGGGCGCCATGGTGCCGGCACCGACCTCGACGTCATAGGGTTGCTGCAAGACGCAGCCGTTTTCGGCCCAGAAGGTTTGCAGGCGCAGGACCAGTTGTTGAAACGTCAGCGGATTTTGCGAAGAAGACAAAGGGTTCGTCCCCGTTACCTCGGCGGGACTGAAGTCCCGCCGATTTTGTGCCGTCCCTAAAGGACTCGGATCAAATTTCGTACTTTACCCAGGGCTTCCGCCCTGGGCTATTATTGTTCCGCCCTGCGGGCTGGATCCTTCTTATCCCACTGCAGATTCGCAATTCGAGTTCCCGCAAAACAAACTTTGAAGCTACGGCTAATCCTTCGTCTGCGGAACGGGACTGCAATCCCGCCGATCCTGTGCCGCCCCTGAAGGGGCTCAGAGCCGTTTCTTGCCGCTACCCAGCACTCCGCTTCGCTTCGTGCTGGGCTAGACTGACTCCGCGCCTACGGCGCTCGTTTCCCGGGAGTCCAACTCCCCTGCCGAAAACCAAGGTTTGTTTTCAGGCAGACTCTAAGAACTGATTTCCTGACCAAGTAACCCCCAGGTAAAGGCCGCTCTCTTACCATCACAACTTCGCCAGCATGCTGGCGGTTACCAGCTTCCTCTCGATGTGGCGCTCGATGATCTGCGTCAGAAACTTTCGCAAGTCGGAGTGCTGCGCCGCGGTCCAGGAATCACCGGCAAAGCTCTCGACAGAAGAGCGAAACATCTGCGCAGCCAGGGCGCGTGATTCCGGCGCCAGTTGCGATGAAGCAAGCCGCTTATGCTGCGAGCACATCAAGCCGTCGGCCAGCACATGGTAGTAGGCCTTGTCGCCGTTCAGCGTCGCGCCGCACGCGAGGCATTCTCCCATCCCCGGCAAAAATCCCACCAGCCGCACCAGCCACAGTTGAAAATACGTCAACGGCATCCAGATCGGCCCTGTCCGCAACTGATGCAGCACGGAAACCGCCAGCCGGAAGATCGCGTCGTTGGCCTCGCGGTCGGGCAGCAACTCGTCAAGCGTCTCCGCCACATGCTCCAGCGCGACCACGCGTGGATAATCGACCGTCTCCGACAGCGGCGATTCCAGAATGTCGCAGGAGTCCAGCCGCGCCAGTTCCTGGCCTTCGCGATCGTCGTAGTACAAGCGAACCAGCGTCAGCGGCTCCAACGCCCCGCCGAAGCGGCGCTTCGACTTCTTGGCCGAACGCGCAACCCCTTTGACCTTGCCCTCGGCGCGGGTGAACAACGTCACCAGCAGATCAGCCTCGCGCAGCGGATAGGTTCGCAACACGATCGCTTCCGACTGCTTCAGTGACATGGAGATTCACGCGGGCGCCGCCAAGGTTCGATTCTAATGGGAGGGGTTGGGATGTGCAAAGCGCGGGAAGGTCAGGCGGTGGGTCGCTATGAAAGCAGCGGTCGGACGCGGGCCAGTGTCGCCGCTCCGCGGCTCGTCCCTGTTTCCACTTGACCGCGGGCTTACGCCCGCGGCTAACACAAATGTCGCCGCTGCGCGGCTGGAGACCGGGCAAACCTGGCGGCGTCTGTTCCAAGGCAAAATTCAATTGTCAGTTGTGACAGTCCCTGAAGGCCAGCTCTACCAGTCAGCTTCGAGCCGTATGGTGTGCAGACGATTTTTTGTGGGTGACGCTTGCCGTCTTCATGGTAGGTGCGCCGCGCCTGCGATGGTAGGGATGGACCTGCGCTCGCACCTTGCGCTCGGCTGCCCAGGGATCACGGTCGTAATTGGGATCGAACATGGCGATCACGGCGACAGCGCGAGTGCTGTAGCGCCGGGCCCAGTCGCTCTGAATCAACATGCTTTGCACGTTCTTCCAGTGCTGGGCGTCGGTTTCCGTTTCTCCAGGCAGCAGCGATGCATCGCGATAAGCGGGATCGTCATTGATGGCGCCGAGGAAGTGGGTGAACTCTTCGAGATTCACGCCCATCTGAAAGACGAGTTGGCTGAGCGCCATCTGCTGAGGGCCGGTCAACTGGTCAAACTGACGGCAATAGGCCCGCGCGTTGTGCACCGCCTGGATGGCAGAGATGCGCAGGAGCTGCGTGGCCTCTTCTTCGGTCAGGTCCGGCGTGAGGTCGTGGGTCCGAATCTTGCGCTGGAAATTTCGCTTCTTCCATGCGGCAAGGTCTTCGTCGAACTGGTTGAGTATGGCCTGAAGTCTCTGCGAATCAAGCCCGGCGGCCTGCCAAAGCTGCGCGCTGGAAGGCTCGAGGAAGGGAGTGGGATTCAATGGATCGCTCTGGGGATGCTCCCTGGCAGGAAGATCGAGGCTGAAACCAGCGCCAATCAGCGGACGGCTGGTTTTGGGATCGGGATAGGCGGCCAGCACCCACCCTTCATGCTCGTTGTCGCGCAGCGTGCTCATCAAGCTCCGGAGGTTGAACTTGACGTCGGCGTCCTTGAAGTCGAGCAGCGGCTGGATTGGGGACGAGACGCGCGGCGTGATGGCAAACAGCAGCTTGGACTGGTTTTCCAGGGGAAGATTCTGGGGGGCCAGTGGAAACGATTGTCTGCCGGCAGGCGACGGTGCCGTTTGTCCCGACGCCAGTTGCCCCGCGATCAGCGTCGCGGCAGCCAGTGCGACAGCCGGAATTAATCGTCGTGTGAGCGTCATCTTCCCAGCACAGCTCATTTGGCAGCTACTGTGGAATACACAATAACCGAAAATCGCGACGTTATGAATAGTTATGTTGGTACGATTTGGTTCGCAGCACCGACGGTGATCCGTCGCAGTCTCCCGGGTCTCGAACCCCGCGAGACCCGGGGCACCCG
>PLBD01000084.1 GCA_003135315.1 Acidobacteriaceae bacterium
TGTTCTCGACTCTACTCGCCATCTCGCACTCCAAAGATGTTTGACTTTGGTTCATTCCTTCTTCTCGTCCTGCGGCGGATTGCGTTTCTTCCGCATGGACTCGCCGCGCATCTCGATGCGGTGGGCATTGTGAACCAGGCGGTCGAGGATGCCATCAGCGATGGTGGGATCGCCGATTTGCTCGTGCCAGCGTGAGACCGGCAACTGGGAAGTAAGAATGGTGGAGCGAGTCTGGTAGCGATCCTCACAGATCTCCCAGACTTCGCGACGCTCGGCTTCATTCAGCGGCGCCATAGCCCAGTCATCAATGACCAGAACGTCGATACGGCCCAGTCGTGCCAGGAAGTGACGCAAGCTTCCATCGGCTCGTGCCAGGGCCAATTCACGCAGCAAGGCGGCAGCCCGCAGATAGAGAGCCGAGTACCCGTCGCGACAAGCTTTCTGCGCAAGGGCCGAAGCCACGAAGCTCTTGCCGACGCCGGTCGGACCCAACACGAAAATGTTCTCGTGGTTGCGGACCCAGGCCGAGTCTTTTGCCAGAGCACGCATTACCGTCTTGTCCAAGCCACGCGCAGCACGATAGTCGATATCCTCTACGCAAGCTGGTCCCCTCAGCTTGGCCGCTTTCAGTCTTCGCGCCAGTGCCTGGTTCTCGCGCCAACTCCATTGTTGATCGACCAGCAGTGCGAGTCGTTCGAGGAAACTCAGCTCATTGATCGCTCGATCTTGCTCCTGTGTTTTCAGGGCCTCGCCTCGACCATGCCTTGCAGCCGCATGGCTAGCAGTTTTTCCATCATCGGTTGGTTCAGCATGAGGTCGGTCCCCCTTGGTCGAAGTACTCGGCCCCGCGTACATTGTCATGGGTCAGAGGTGGAGAGCCGGGTTGCGGTGGAGATAAGGGAACCACGTCGAGCGAGTTCTTCAAGATCGACTTCACGCTCTGATAGCGACAAGCCTGGGCGAGGAGTGCCCGTTCCGCCGCGGCTTCCATGCGTTGGGCCGAGTACTGCTGCGCCAGGCGAATGATGCCCAGACAGGAGCGGTAACCCATCTCCGGGTGTGGCTTCTCGTTCAGGATTCGCTCGAACAACTGCGCAGTGTTGGGGCCGATGCTGCGGGCCCAGTTCACCATCCGCGATGGAGGCCATTCCAGATGGGCTTGATGACTCTTGGGGCGGTGCTCGTTCTGGGTGATCGCTTGACCGCGCCTGCGACCGCGCAGGTGGGAAGCGATCCGGTTGCCCTTGTGGAAGATCTCCACCGTGGTCGGCGTGGAGCGGACTTCGACGACCTGCTGCACCAGAGTGTACGGCACACTGTAAAAGTCCCCATCGAAGACAATGTGGTAATCGATGTTGACGGTGGCCCGCGACCACTGGCTCATGTCGAAGCGCTCGGCTGGTAAAGGTGCCAGAGCCGGTTTCTCCAGGCTGTGAAACAGATTGGACCGCGATCCGTCCCGTTTGCGAAAAGGACGCTCGTTCAATCGCACCAGCAACTCGCGAATCGCCTGGTTGAGTTCCGGCAGGCTGAAGAACTTCCGGTTTCGCAGCGCCGCCACAATCCAGCGTTCGCATACTTGCACTCCGCTTTCGGCCTTGGCCTTGTCCCGTGGTTTGTACGGACGTGCGGGCAACACTCCCATCCCGTAATGCACCGCGAACTCTTGATAAGTGGGATTCAGGTCCGGATCGTAACGGCAGGCTCGGGTGACGGCTGTCTTGGTGTTATCAGGTACCGCGAGCGTCGGTGCTCCGCCGAAAAATTCCAGGGCGTGGATGTGCGCCTGAATCCAGGCTTCCAACTGCTGATCCCGAGTCGCTTCTGCGTAGGTGTAGGAACTGGCACCCAGCACGGAAACAAACAACGATGCTGGCCAGGCTTGCCCCGTCGTGGCGTCATACACGGGGATCGTTGCCCCCGCCCAGTCCACGAACATCTTTTCCCCGGCTTTGTGTTCCTGACGAGCACCACATCCAGGTGTCGCCGCCAGTGCTGATAGCGCTCGCAAAACCAACTGTAGTGATACCCCTCGGGATTCGCATGCTGGTATTCTTCCCAGACCAACTGCAAAGTCAGATGGCGATGCTGTTGCAGTTGCTCATGAATGGTTTTCCAATCCGGTTGCGACCGCTGTTGCACTGCTCCGGCCTGTACGGGTTGGTTCCCAAACAGCTTTGCTTCCAGTTCTTCTTCGCCCAAGCCTTCCGGCAACGGCCAACCGATCCCGGCTGCCAACGCCCGTTCCAGATACTCGTGGACCGTGCCCAGCCCCATTCCGCAACTGCGTGCGATCTGGCGCTGCCCCAACCCCAACTCGAACCTCAACCGCAAAACCTCTTTGACTTTCCGCATGGACTTTCTCCTGGCCGGCACCCTGTCCTCCTTGCTTGATGGAGTTTCAATGCCGGGTGATTGTCCAGCGTCGCTTGCTTTTGACAACTTGATTTGGCCCACCTGTGATCATTTCATTTGGCCCACCCCTGCGGCCGTAAGTTAGCTATCCCGGTTTTGAAGCCGGGAAGGGGTTGCAGGG
>PLBD01000541.1 GCA_003135315.1 Acidobacteriaceae bacterium
GAGCACCGCTTCAGCGGTGCAGAAAAGGCTGTTCGATCTGGGCCGGCTTTAGCCGCTGAGGTAAGTAACCAGGCAAACCCCGCAAACCTCTCCCCCTCGGCAGTGGAATTCCACCAGCGAGTGCGATTGGGCGCGCAATAGGCGCGTATCACTCGTTGCGAATTTCACTGCCCATTTTCCGCGAGCGCCGGCTGCCCCGTTCTAGCCCTCCTTTGGCTAGGGCGGGGCGTTCTTTTCCCGCCGGTCCTGCCCAATCTTCTTCCTGGGTAGGTTTCACTAATTGCTAACTACTAAGGGCTGATTTCTATGAACTACTTAGCCGATACCGAATACCAGACCTACGGACTCGAGCCGGACACGCCTGAATCCTGGGTTTCCGCCGCTTCCTCCCTCATCAATGCTCATTGCCACCGGCCGACGCTTTGGTTCTCGGAGTTCACCGAGCGCATCCGCCTCGTTCCCGGCCGCAACGTTCTCCGCCTCACGTATCTTCCCTTGGCCATTCCATCCGGCGGCACAACGCCTCTCGTCGAGGGCCGCGCTCGCTACGGCGTGCCGCGCCGCGGCGATGATCTGACAATGTGGGAGATGGCCTCGGAGTATGCCATGACCTTCGGCCTTCCCGGCACCTGGGTCGATCTCACCGTCGCCGATTTCGATTTCTTTGAGGCCACCGGCGAGATCTCCTGGCTGCCGAATCCCCTCGGCATGTACTTCGACGAGATGGAGCTAACGTACAACGCCGGCTTCAACACCATCCCCGATCCCATAAAGTTTGCCTGCGTGCAGCTCGTTCGCAATGCGCAGGCCATGCCGGCTGTCAACGTTCGCGAGGGCACGTTGAACGCCATGCACTTCGCTTATTTCGCTGACACTCTTCTCGATTCGACTGTGCAAACCATGCTCGCGCCGTTTGTCGCGCAGAAGGTGGCCTGACATGTCCGACAACGACGACCAGCTCGGCATGATCCCCGGCCGCGCCTGCGCCGCCCGCCGCTTTGCCGACGCGCTCCTGCGCTCCGGCGGCGACACGCAAGTCACCGTCCGCATCTCCGATCCTTCCAGCGGCGACACCAATAGCCAGCTTGGGCTTGAGCCTCCCAGCGCCGAGGACCTGCAGATCTCGCCCGCCCTGGTGAAAGCCCTGCCTCCGACCGAAGACGGCAAACGCCGCATCGAAGCAGTGATCAGCGCCACTTCGCTGAAGGCCATCGCCAAGAATTACGGCGTCGAGGACATCCCCGCCTGGCTCCTGGTCGCCCAGGGCGTGCTGTACTACGGTCACCTGATGCGCATCGACACCGTTACCGTCGATCGTTTCTTCGGCACCGACTGCCTCTATCACCTGACTGCCACAGAGTAGGACATCATGCAACCAACCAAAGACAGCTTCTACATTGCGCTGCGCACCCGCCTGGTCGCCGTCGATCCCAACCGTACAATGACGCTCGACGGCGCTACTCGTCCCGCCATTGCCGTGATCGAAAATGAGCCGCCCACCGGCGCGCCGCTGCTGTGCGACACTTTCTATCTGCGCTGGGGCAACGCTCGCCCCACCACGCTCTCCGTGGGCACGCTGATGGCGATGGATTGCACCATCTCGTATTGCACTAAGGGCTCTGTCCAGAACGCCAACCTCGATCGCGGTCGCGATCTCGCCAGCCTCGACAATGATCTGCTGGCCATCTGCTCGCCTCCGCAAACCCCCAAGTGCGACTACAGCTCGGGTTCACCGGTGTCCCTCGGTTCCACCATCTTCTGGACGCAGCCCGTATTGAACGCCGCCAAAAGCACCCCCCCGTATGTGGGACGTGACGTCACCGTCACCGTGTTTTTCTATCCTGAGGTGAACCAGTCATGAGCTCGAACTCTTACGCCAAGCGTTCGCAGATGGCGCCCGCCGCCCGCGCCGTGCGCGCCTATGCCGCGCCCATCAACCGCATCACTGGCTCCATCGCCGCCTTCGATCCCGCATCGCAGGGGCAGTTCGACCTCGACTCGCCGCCTGCTCCCTGGATCGATCTCGGCTGGGTGGAGAACTTCCAGCGCACTGCCGCCACCAAGGTTGACGCCCTGCGCACCGGCCCCGCCGCGAACATCACCATTCAGTACCGCATGACGCCTGAGGCCCGCGTCGAATTCGATCTTCTTTCCTGGGGCAAGCTTCAGCTCGCGCTTTCCGGTGGCACGCAGCAGATGAACGTCCTCGCCGAGCAGCCCGGACTTCCGCCTCAGCCTTCCGGCGGCATGGCGCTGCCCGCCTCGCCGGTGCAGACCGGATCCACTTACACCCAGATCGTGCTAACCAGCGACCAACTCGCCGACTACAACGTCGGCGACATCGTTGCCGTCGATGTCGATTACAGTGGGCAGACCGGCTATCTCGGCTCTGGCGCGCCCGGCGCGTATATTGCCTCGCCCTTGAACGGCCAGACCTATGTAGACTACGTCCGCCGCATCACCTTTAACGTCTCGCGCGTCTGCGCCGTCACGTCGTCGTATTTGCAGCTGGCCGAGCCGCTCATCGCGCAGCCGGCCGCCGGCATGGGCGTGCAAAAGGTCGTTGCCTTCCTCGACCGCGAAGGCAGCAGCTTTTTTCAGGAGTGGTCAGGCCTGTTCATCGTCGGGCCCGACAGCGGCGGCCGCGCCTGCTTCTACTATCCGCGCCTCCAGCCTGCGGCCGGCGCATCGGAAACGCGCCAGGAGTTTGCCGCTCCGCTCTTTAGCCATCGCCTGCACGTGGGCCTGCGCGCTCTGCCCACTACCGACAGCAACGACAACGAGACCGTGCTCTGCTATCGCAGCTATTTCCCCGCTCCCAACGCCGCCGTGTAGCCGGAGCCGCGCTAGTGCAACAAATCAGCAATTCCTCCCCTAGCGATTCCTCACATAAGAGTGTCATCCCGACCGGAGCGAAACGGAGCGGAGGGACCTGCTGTTCGAGCCGAGCGGCTTATCCAGATGCCCTTCAGCATGGTGTGGTGGAGGGGCGTGCGTTAAGCGCTCTCTTCTCGCTGTCATCCTGAGCGCAGGTTCGCGCCGCCCTTGCGCGAACCGGAGTCGAAGGNNACCGGCTATCTCGCTTCGCCGCCCGAGCAGCAGTACCTCGGCTACGGCCAGGCGCCTGCGTGGCAGTACATCCTGAGCGCGACCGACGACTCCTGCCTTCTCGACCATAACGAGCTGCCCGCGCGCACCGCCTTCGCCTCGCGCACCGCGGGCAATGCTCTCACCACCCTTGCCAACGACGTTCTGCCCGGCGGTCTCGACCAATCGGGAGTCCAGGATGTCAGCCCTGTCAACCAGTTTGTAGTCGTTCCCCAGAAAGGTTGGACGTGGCACGCCGAAGAAGTCTCGATGATGACGCGCGCCAGTTACAGCGTCCAGGATGGCAAGCTCAACTTCCAGCCCGTCGGCCAGCAGAGCTTCACCATCAGCGAGCAGGATCCCAACTTCGATCCCACCGGCCTGACCTTGCTTCAACCCGACAAGCTGTTCAATGACGTCACCATCATCGGCGAGCTGGAGCCGCTGACTTACGTGCGCGACTATTTTCTTGGCGACGGCACTACGCTGGAGTTCTATCTCTCGCAGACGCCTTTCGGCAACGCTGCCGTCAGCGCTTCTGAATATGGCTACGCGGAAGGCCCATCAGCGCCGGCGATCTTGAGCGTGACCGATCCCAACGGCAAACTCTTTCCCGTCTTTGCCGACGACTACTCCGAAGCTCAGTTACCGCCAACCCTGTGGACGGTCACCGATCCCAACGACGCAGTCTCGCTCAGCGGCGGCCAGCTCCAGATCAACGGCGGTCCTGCCACCATCACGTTTGTCGAGCAGTTGGAACTCGCTGCCGGACTGATGATGCAGCACGGTCAATTTGTGTTCAGCGCCGCATCCACCGGCACTATCGGCGGCATCTACAATGGTTCTCCTGCCGATGCCAACTGCATCGCCGGCTTCACCGTCACGCCCAACGGCAGCAGCTCCAACCTTCAGGCGCTGGTCAACGGCACTGCTGACGGCCCCGTCCTCACCACCACAGCAGGACATCAATATTCCTTCGCTACAGAGTTGATTTGCACAGAAGCCCATCGCGTCCATCAGACGTATCTGTCCTCCACGCATCCATCTGGCGACGGCCGCGGCGGCGATTCCATTACTGGGCCACTGCGTGTCGTGCTCACCGTTCACGACGTCGACCCCAACAATCCTGGAACGCTAGCTGTCCTGGCGACGGTGCTTTACGACGGCGTTCTCGCCACCACTCCCGGCTTCGCCACTTATGCGCTGATCAACGCAACCAGCTTTTTCGCCGGCGTTTCCTACACCTGCCTGCAGCACATTGCCGATGCCGAAGTCCGCAGCATGGTTCCCGGCGGCCAGTTCCGCACCCGTCTGGCGGGCGCCTTCGCCGATGGCGGCGAGCGTTACATCACATCTTCGGGCAAGCTGTGCTTTTATGCGCCTTACCCGCCGCAACAGAACGAGCAGGTAGTGGTGGCATATCGCACCAGTTCTCGCGCTGCGGCGCGCGTACAGGACCTCTATAGCATCGCGCAACATGCCAATGACAGCGACAAGGGCCAGCGCGTTGCTGTTCGCCGCCTCAAGCTCCCGATCGCTCCNNGTCGAACTGCAAGTCGTCTCCCTCGCCGATGATCGCTCGCAATACGACATAAAGTTCGCCAACGATGCCGGCGAGCCCATCGCCTTCAGACTCGAAGCCATCACCTTGACCGCGCCCCTTGCCACCATCTACAACACCAGCACGCCTTCGTCCTCGCTCTACATTGACTCGCTCACTGCGGCCCAGGTGACCAACGTCATCGCGACCGAGATCACCTTCGATGCCGGCGTCGCGCCTCCGTCCGGTGGCGGCATCGAGGCCCGCCGTTCTGACGGCGGCTGGGGTCCCAGCGGCAGCGGCAATCTCGCCGGACGCTTCACCACCCAAACCTTCACTCTGCCGCGTCTCGAACGCGTACAGAATTATTATCTGCGGCAATATGACGGATCATCGCCCGCCAAATACTCGCGTTATTCCATATTGCTGCATGTGGACTACCCCTTATGAGCACATGTCCCAGTATCGTCACCCTGACCGACTTCGAACAAAAAGTTCTCTCCGACCTCGCCGAACTCAAGGCCAACATGCGTTGGGTCATCGGCAACGGCAACCATGGCAAGATCCAGGAGATCGAGGAGCGCGTCGATCGCCACGAAGCCTACTTGCAGCGCTTCACCGGGGTCGCAACCGCAGTCGCCAGCATTTTGACCTTCTTCCACTTCGCCATCGACTACCTGCTCTACCGGCGTTAAGCGGCAGCGGTTGACCACCGTTGTCATCTTGAGCGGAGCGCGAGCCGCCTTGCTCGCGCAACTTCCGGGTCCCCCAATGCGTCGAATTCTCGGATATCCTTAAGCTACTGCCCATGAAACGGTTCATCTATCTCGCGATTCTGGCGCTCGCTTGTGGTCTGTCAGCTCTGGCGCAGGACCCGGCCATTGCTCCGTTGCGCCCACTCCCCACCACGCCCGACCGGCAGCAAACCAACCCCACCAGCGCAACCCAGGATGCCAATGGCGCCAGCGGCGATCAGGCCGCCAAGCCTCCCGCCGCCAAGGGAGCTACTTTGATTGGCTGTCTGGCGGGTCCTGACAAGGATGGCAAGTTCATGCTGCGCAACATGACGCACCGCTTTGGTGTGCAGGTCCTCGGTCCCGGCGATCTCAAGAATGATTCCGGCAACAAGGTGAAGTTGATCGGCCAATGGCAGCCGCTTTCGCAATCGCAGGAGCCGGTTACGGCAACGCCGGCGGGGGACAAGAAGACTGTCGAGACGCACCGCTTCCAGGCCACCAGCGTCGAGGTGCTGGCCCAGACCTGCACGCCGCCGGCGGAGACAACTCCCGTCAGCAAGAACAAGCCGCAGAAGACCACAATCTACAACGCCCCCAGCAGCGACGATTCCAAGTAGAACGACGCCTTCGAATGGATGTGTCATCCTGAGCGTAGGTTCGCGCCTGTCTTTGCGCGAACCGGAGGCGAAGGACCCCTACGGTGTCGTGGATCTGCTTTTCGCCAATTACCTCAAAACCCCTTCCTCGAATCCACCAGAATCGTCACTGGCCCGCTGTTGATCAACTCCACCTCCATCATCTCCTGGAACCGCCCCGTCTCGCACCGCAATCCCGCCTCGCGCACCTGCCCGACAAAATATTCGTATAACTCTCGCGCCTGCTCCGGACGCGCCGCCGCGTCAAACGACGGCCGCTTCCCCCGCCTTACATCGCCGAACAGCGTGAACTGCGATACCGCCAGCACCGCCCCTCCCACCTCCATCACGCTCAGGTTCATCTTCCCCGCGTCATCTTCAAAAATCCGCAGCCCCGCAATTTTCTCCGCCAGATAATCGGCGTCGGCCTCAGTGTCTTCGCGCGCTACTCCCAGCAATACCAGCAGCCCCCGCTCGATCTTCCCGGTCAGGTCCTCGCCCACCTTCACCGACGCCCGGCTCACGCGTTGCACCACGGCCCGCATGAGAGCGTTGTATCACAGCCCGCTCTTCGCCATTCGCTTTTCGCCCCTCGTTCAGCAACTTTGCTCCGCGGACGGAACAGGTCGAAGCGATGGCTGGATACGGACACGCCAACAGCGAAAGGCGAAGGCCGACTCGCGAAAAGCGGCTTTCCGCGTTGACCATTGCGAAGCCCACCGTTTAGGATGAATCGGGACTCATATCGCTGAGCGCCTTCCGTCTCGCTGTGTGGAGTGCTGTTTGGGGAGGGCGTTCGGGCATGCTTTACAGGCCTTCCTGCCTGCTATTAGACTTACAGGTTTCCCGCCCACCGCCCGCGAAGCAGCGTGTGCTGGGTATTCTGGTGGGTTGCGCTGCCGCGCGACAGGAGAAAGAATCGAATGGCTTCCGTAGATGAACGCGTAAAACAGATCATCGTGGAGCAGTTGGGTGTGGACGAAGCCGAAGTAACGCCCAAAGCTTCGTTTGTGGACGACCTTGGCGCCGACTCGCTCGATACCGTCGAGCTGGTCATGGCTTTCGAAGAAGCTTTCGAAATTGAAATCCCCGACGAGGACGCGGAAAAAATCCGCACCGTGCAGGACGCGATCACCTACATCAACCAGCACGCTAAGGCGAAAACGTAGCCGCCGTCCGCTCCGGCCGCCAAGGTTGCGGCCATCACCATTGCGGTAGTGGCCCCGCTCAGCCGGGAAACCGTGTTCGCCCGCCCGCGCGGGTCAAAAGGAGATGAATGGTCTCATGGCATCCGTAGAGGAACGCGTAAAACAAATCATTGTCGAGCAACTGGGCGTGGACGAAGCCGAGGTGACGCCCAACGCCTCCTTTGTAGACGACCTCGGCGCCGACTCCCTTGATACCGTCGAACTCGTCATGGCCTTCGAGGAGGCCTTCGAAATCGAAATCCCCGACGAGGACGCGGAAAAGATCCGCACCGTCAAGGACGCCACTGATTACATAACCTCGCACGCGAAAGGATCAAAGTAGTTTGAACCGTCGCGTCGTGGTTACCGGTATCGGTATCATTTGCGCTGTCGGCAACACCGTCGAAGAAGCCTGGCCGGCACTGCTGGCCGGCAACAGCGGTGTGGAGCGTATCACCAGCTTCGATGCCGCTGCCTTCGCCTGCCGGATTGCCGCCGAGGTCAAGAACTTCGACCCGCTCCAGTTGATCGAGAAAAAAGAGGCGCGCAAAATGGCGCGCTTTATTCATCTGGCCATCGCCGCCAGCGATGAAGCCCTGCGCATGGCCAACTACAAGGTTGAAAACGAAGAACTGGCCGAGCGCACTGGGGTCAACATCGGCTCCGGCATCGGTGGGTTCGACATCATTGAGCGCGAACACTACAACCTGATCAGCGGCGGCCCGCGCAAGATCTCGCCCTTCTTCATCCCCGCGGCCATCGTCAACCTTGCTGCCGGCCAAGTCAGCATCCGCAACAACGCCAAAGGTCCCAACGAGGCCACTTGCACCGCGTGCACCACCAGCGCTCATTCCATCGGCGACGCTGCCCGCGTCATCAAGTACGGCGACGCCGAGGTCATGATCGCCGGCGGCAGCGAAGCTGCGATCACGCCCATGGGCGTTGGCGGATTCGCGGCCATGCGCGCGCTCTCCACCCGCAACGACGATCCTCACCGCGCCAGCCGCCCCTGGGACAAGGATCGCGACGGCTTCGTCATTGGCGAAGGTGCGGGGATTTTGATTTTGGAAGAACTCGACTTCGCGAGGAAGCGTGGCGCGAACATCATTGCCGAGTTGGTTGGCTACGGCATGAGTGCCGATGCCAACCACATCACGCAGCCCGCGCCGGGAGGCGAAGGCGGCTATCGCGTGATGCGCAATGCCCTGCGCGACGCCGGCCTCTCACCGGACCACATCGGCTATGTGAACGCTCACGGCACGTCCACTCCGCTCGGCGACGAACTGGAAGCCACCGCCATCAAGCGCGCCTTCGGCGATCACGCTTACAAGCTGCTGGTCAGCTCCACCAAGTCGATGACCGGCCATTTGCTCGGCGGCGCGGGTGGCCTGGAAGCTGCCATCACCGTGCTTGCGCTGCGCGACCAGATCGCGCCTCCCACCATCAACCTCGACAATCCCGACGAGGGCTGCGACCTCGACTTCGTCCCCCACACCGCCCGCAAGGTCGCCATGGACTACGCCATATCCAACTCCTTCGGCTTCGGCGGCACTAATGGCTGCCTGGTCTTCAAGCGCTGGACGGAGTAGCGCTACCCATCGGCGCTCGCCGGAACGGCTGCTTCTTCCAATACGTCAGCGAACGCCACAGCCACTCCAGCGGGCCAAACTGAAAATATCGCAGCCAGAGCGATGAGAGCATGAGTTGCGCAATCCAGATCGCCGCTACAATCTGGATCTGCCCCGTCCGGCTGACCTTGCCGAACAGTCCAAAGCCAAATCCATAGAAGATCGTCGTGCATACCACGGTATCGAAAATGTAATTGCTGAACGCCATCCTGCCCACGGCTGCCAGCGCCATGGTAAGCCGCTTAAGCCCGGACGACTGGCACGCCAGCATCGTCGCGCCTACCCATCCCAGACTGACCAGAATGCTCGCCCAATAGTTGTACTGGAAGCCGAGGAAAAACGAATACCGGGCATCCCAACCTGTCTGGATCTCGCGATGCACCCCATAGGCAATTGCGGGAAGGCCGATAAAGACTGCCCCCGCGATGAAGCCCCAGTACAGTTTCACGGGAGCCCTGGCGCTGAACGCTCCCAGCTTGAACAGCGCTATGCCGATCAGCATCAGTCCTTCCACTCGCCAGAAGGCGAGAGCTATAAAGCCGCTGAATTCGACCAGCAGGGAATCGTTGGCGCGCTGCCGCATCTCACCCAGCCATCCGCTGCGGTAGGCCGCCAGTTCTTCCGCCTTCACGGCGGGAGGTGGCTGCCATATCTGCTGCCGGAACGCCTCCCGCTTCTCCGCCGGCCAGCTTGGCATCGACCAGCCTAAGTAGAGAAACAAAGCGCTGGAGACAGCGATAAATGCCAGTCCGTAGATAATCAGCTTCCTCGGCGGCATTTTCCGGTAGCAATAGGCCAGCATTCCACACAGCCCGTAATTGACGAGAATGTCGCCATACCACAGCAGATACGAGTGCAGTACTCCAAACAGAATCAGCCAGCCCATGCGGCGATAGTGGATCGCGGCCGGTTTCTTTCCTGCCGCTTCGATGTGGCTGGTCATCAGGAAAATGCCGGCGCCGAACAGCATGGAGAAGATGGTCATGAACTTCTCGTCGGCCAGCAGATGGCAGAAGTACCATACCCAGTAGTTCGCGCCATGCAGATCGCCGTAGGCTGTTGGGTTCATGTAGGCGGCGCCGATCATCGAGAAGGCCTGGATATTCATCGGCAGAATGCCGAGCAAGGCGACACCGCGCAGCACGTCGAGCGACGCGATACGCTCCTTCGTTGTGACTGGTCCCGCAGGCGGAGGCAGATTCGCCGCCGTAACAGTTGCAAGGGTGGAATCGGGCGTGGTCATACCATTCCCTTCGTCTCTTGCACTTTTCCGGGCAAATGCTAAACGGATGGCAAGCATTCCAGAATGCGCGGCCCGGCTTGCAGAACCGGCGCGATCCTTCACTTTCTTTCCCAACTG
>PLBD01000345.1 GCA_003135315.1 Acidobacteriaceae bacterium
CAAATCCCTGCTGCCGCAGCCATGCGGTCACGTTCATCGACCGCACGCCGTGATGACAAACCACGACGATGTGCTTTTCCGGATCCAGTTCGTGATTGAATCGCGCCGGAATTTCTCCCATCGGAATATGTTGGCTGTTCTCGATCCTGGCCGTCTCAAATTCCCACGGCTCCCGGCAATCAAGTACCACAATGTCAGAGTCGCTCTCCAGCAGCGACTTCAGCTCTTCGGGTGCGATCTCGTAATCCATCTCTTACTTCCCGATCCACTTTGGCCGGCGCCGCTCCATAAACGCCGCAATGCCTTCCTGCGCGTCCGCCGTCTTCATCAGTTCGTCAAAATAAATCTGCTCGGCGCGGGCAAGCCCTTTATCGAAGTGGATTGCGTCCCACGAATACAATGCCTTCTTGGCCATCGCAATCGCGGCCGGGCTTAACTGCGAGACACGCTGCAAACATTCAGCCACCAGCATCTCCGGATCGTCGGCCAGTCCGTTGACCAATCCCGCAGCGAGAGCCTCTTCGCCGGTCAGCGTTCTTCCGGTCAGCACCAGATCGGCTGCCAGCTTTTGTCCCACAATGGAGGACAAGGCGATGCATGCCACCGGCGGATAGCAGCCTAACTTGATCTCAGGAAAGCCCCAAACCGAATCGGGCGACGCATACACAATGTCGCACATCAGCGCCAGTTCCGCGCCTCCGCCCAGGCAGTGCCGGCGAACGCTGGCGATCGTCAACTTGCTGTTGCTGACCACCGAGCGAATGACGCTGTGGAACGCCGCCAGCATGCCGTGGACTTTGTCCGGCGTGTGCGCCGCGATGTCCACACCGCCGGAAAACACGCGCTCCGATCCGGCAAAAACAATCGCGCTGATCTCCGGCCGCGTTTCGATCTGCTCCAGGGCAGCCCGCAACTCCTCCATCATCGGAATGTCGATGACATTCAACGGCGGATTGCTGAGCGTCACTCGCGCTGCCGGAGGCCGCAACTCCACCGCGATGCGCGCGTAACTGGTTGCCGTCGTTGTCATACTCACTTCGCCGTGAACTTTGCCGGACGCTTCTCGACGTAAGCTGCCAGGCCTTCTTTCGCGTCATCGCTCTCAAACAGCAGTTGCTGATTTTCGCGCTCCAAGGCCAATCCAGCTTCAATGGGAATCTCCCAGCCGGTCTGCACCGCGCGTTTGATCCGCCCCACGGCCTTGGACGCCTTGTTCGGCGGACAGAACTGGCGCGCGTATTCCATCACGCGGTCCATAAAGTTCTCGCTCTCGAAGACGTCGTTCACCAGGCCAAGCTGTTTCGCCTCGTCGAACGAGAACGTCCTGCCGGTCACCATCAGCTCAATCGCCTTCGACTTTCCCAAAAGCCGCGACAGGCGCTGCGTTCCGCCGGTTCCCGGCAGCACTCCAAGATTCACTTCGGGCAGTCCAATCTTGCCGCCGTCCTTGCGGGCAATGCGCAGGTCCGCCGCCATGGCGATCTCCAGCCCTCCGCCCACGCAGTGTCCATTCAGCGCCGCAATCACCAGCTTGGGCGTGTTCTCCAGACGCAGCAGCGTCTCGTTGGCGTGCAGGCAGAAGTAGTACTTGAAGGTGGGATCTACCTCGGTCAGCATCTGGATGTTCGCGCCTGCGCAGAAAAATTTCTCGCCTGCTCCGGTCAGCACCATCACGTGAACATCTTCATCCATGCGCGCCTGCAGGATGGCGTCGTCGAGCTGCCGGTTCATCTCGTAGCTGTACGTGTTGGCGGGCGGATCGCTGAGCTCGATCACTCCCAGGCCCGACTCCGCGCGGTATCGGATCAGTTGTTTCGTGTCGGTCGCCGGCGTAGTGCTGTGCGTTGCAGATGAGTTCTTCATGGCCGCATTCGACATCTTCTTCTATGTCCGTTTCTTCGCTGCCGATACTTTGCGCGCAGCCGTTTTCTGCTTCGGGCGCTTGGGCTCGACCTCGCCACGGCTGGCTCGCCCCGTTTTTGGGGCACGACCGATGCCTTGCAGGAAGATATCGCTGATCTCGCGCGCCAGGACGTTCGCTTCAGGATCGACTCCCGGCTTGTACCAGGTGTACAGCCAGTTCATCATGCCGAACAGCCCCATCACCGCGGTGCGCGTGCTGATCCCGCCGGCAGCGCCGGCTTTGGGGCCCACCGATTTCAATCCTTTGACTTTGGCCAGTTCCTCCACCAGTCCCACGCAGATGCGGTAGTACTCGCGCTTGATGGCCGCGAGTTCCACCCCGTAGCCGTTCTTCAGCACGTCGTCCTCGTGCGACAGCACCTTCATCGCCTTCTGCTTGGCGATCGAGTAGTCCACATGATTGTGGATGAAGATGCGGATGCGGGTCTCCGGATCGCGGCTGGCCGCCAGCCGCTCGCGCAGGCGTTCGACAATGGTGGCGAACGTGTGCTGCTGGATCAGGTACAGCAGCTTCTCTTTGGATTCGAAGTAATAATAAAGACCGGCCAGCGAGACCCCGCTCAGGCGCGACAGGTCGCGCATCGAGGCGCCATCGTAGCCCTTCTCGGCGAAGACCTCGGTGGCAAAATCCAGGATCACCGCCAGACGGCGGTCGAAGCGTGTATCGTTAAGCGGAGAAGTCTCCGGGGTCCGGGTTGGAGAGGAAGCGCACATGGGGGCCTGCGACGGTCCGGCTAGGTTCGGGATTCTGTCGAACGTTCGTTCTAATTTTACGCGCCCGCCAGGAGCTTGCGCAAGACGGCGCCGCGGATATTTTCTTTCCCGAATCGGGATCTCCGCCCCCGCGGTGGAAGTACAGGATGTTATCATCGGCGGGTTGCCTCACCTTTCCTCGTTCCGGTCACGTCTCCGTTGACAACCATGGCTGCGAACAGGCAAACTGCTGCATCCTGATGATTTCTGTTCCGTGGTCTGGAACACGAACATCCCGGCACCCGCGAGCAAATTGATGACTGCGCCACAACGCGTCTCGTACCGCATGGAGTCCACGCTCGACAGCGTGAACAAGGCCGAAGAAATGGCCGAGCAGCAGGCGGCGCGGGCGGGTTTGGACGAGGACACGCGCAGCGGATTTTCCATGGCCGTGCGCGAAGCCATGATCAACGCCGTTCTGCATGGCAACGCCTACGATACCGCCAAGCGGGTCAATTTGAGCTTCGAGCAGAACGGCCGGGAACTGATCGTCACCATCAACGATGAAGGCCGGGGCTTCGTTCCCGAGGAAGTTCCCGATCCTCTGGCCCCGGAGAACCTTTTGAAAGAGTCCGGCCGTGGCATATTCTTGATGCGGGCATTCATGGACGAGGTCCGGTTCCGCAAGCTGGAACCCGGTACGGAAATAATTTTGATTAAGCGGCTCCCGGGCTCTGACCTGGACCGTGAGGAGGCTTCCACGTGAGTATGAAAGCGAGCAACCGGCAGGTAGATGGCATCACCATCGTCGACTTGAGTGGACGCATCACTCTGGGCGAGGGCAGCGTGACGTTGCGCGAGGCCATCAAGGACCTGCTCGGCAAAGGACAAAAAAAGATCCTGCTGAACCTGGGCGATGTCAGCTACATCGACAGCTCCGGCATTGGCGAACTGGTCAGCGCCTTCACCTCCGTCCGCAACCAGGGCGGCGAGCTGAAGCTGCTGCATCTGACCAAGAAAGTCCACGACCTCTTGCAGATCACCAAGCTCTACACGGTCTTTGACGTGAAGGACGACGAGGCTGCGGCCATCGGCGCCTTCAGCCGCTAACCCCGGCACCTCTGGCCGTCACCTGATCGATCTCCGGCGCCCTTTTGCCTCCCCGCAGAAGGGCGCGGCTGTGTTGAGCCGTCAGCAATCGGCATTCAGCACGCAGTGGCTTGGCTGACGGCTGATTCCTGACGGCCAGCAGAGCGTGCCGCTGCCGGGATTTAGAATGTAACCATGCCCCGTATATCGCGACTCGAAAAAGACCAGGTTGATCCGGAAACTGCGAAAATCTACGACGCCTATCTCGCAGAACGCGGCAACATCCCCAACATGTTTCGCACCGTGGCCCATCGGCCGGAGATCTTCCGGACGATGATCGCGCACTTCCGCGCGGTGATGAATACCGGGACCGTGCCCGCGAAGCTGAAAGAACTGGCGATCGTGCGTACCTCGCAGCTCAATCACTGCGCCTATTGACTGGCCTCCCACACCGCCTTGGCAAGGCGGCACGGCTGGAGCGAGGAGCAGATCAACGAATTGGCGAACTTCCGCGGCCGCACCGACTTCACCGACGCCGAGAAGGCCGCTCTGGAACTGGCCGAACGGACTACGCTCGACCCCAATGGCGTGGACGACGCGTTCTGGAACGAGCTGCGTAAGCACTTCGACGAAGGCGAAATCGTCGAGTTGCTGGCCGCCATCGGGCTGTTCAACTACTTCAATCGCTTCAACAACGCGCTTCACATGGAGCCGACCAAGTAGCTTCGAGCTTCGAGCCGCCGAGCTACCGCGGGACAATCATCGGCACTTGGAAAGCCTGCGGTGTTTCATCAACGAGGTCCTACTGTTGACCGCCAAAAGAAAGCTCCTGGCTCCTGGCTCAGAGCTAGCGGCTCGCAGCTAGTTGCTAGTTGCTATCTTCGGCGCGAAGCGCATTCCATAGAACAGCACTGCGGCTGAGAGTGCCACCGCTACGATCATCGCCGTCAGTCCCATCTCCAGGTTGCTGCGGTCTGAGATGTAGCCAATCAGCGTAGGCGAGAAGGCATCGCCGAGCAGGTGGATGGTGAAGATGTTCACTGCCAGCGCGGTCGCTCGAATGCGCGCGCTGACCGAATTCACCAGCGCGGCATTCAGCGGAGCGGTATTCAGCAGCAGGAAAAATTCGCCCAGGAAGATCGCGGGATACATTGCGGCTCCGCGAAAGTAGATTGCCACCACGACTGCGGGAATCGCGAGCGCCATGCCGACGGCTGAGACCAGTTGGTAAGCCGCCGGGGTTCGTCGCAGCAGACGGTCGCCGAGCCATCCTCCCAGCAACGTAGCCACGGTTCCCGAGACCACCGTCATGCCGCCAAAGATCGTATTGGCCCGCTCCAGCGGGAGATGCCGCATGCGGACCAGGAACGTCGGCATCCACACCTGCAGGCCGCCGATGGCGAAGGTCATCATGGCCGATCCCAGAGTGACCGTCCAGTAGGCTTTGTTACGCATGAGTCCGAGGACCGAGCCGCGCTCAACGCTGTCTGCCAGGTGGTCGCTGGCGCCGCGCGTCGGCTCGCGCAAGGCGAGCACGGCAAACGCCAGGACAAATCCTGGCAGCGCCGAAATCATGAAGGGAGCGCGCCAGCCATAGCGATTGCCCAGGTATCCGCCGATGAGGTAACCCAGGGCGCTGCCCACAGGCGTCGCCAGGTAAAAGAATCCCATCACCCTGCCGCGTATGTTCTCGGGATACAGGTCGGCCAGGAATGCGGGCGAGATGGCCACGAACGTCGCCTCGCCGATTCCGACGATTACGTGCCGCAGCAGCAGTTCGTCATAATTGTGGGTGACCGCGGTCAGCAGCGTGGCCGCGCTCCACACGAAGGCGCCCGCTGCCATGATCCGTTTGCGCGAATAGCGGTCGGCCAGGGGAGCGACCAGCGGCGCGGCTATCATGTAGCACACAAAAAAGGCCGAAGTCAGAAAGCCAACCTGTGCGTCGGTCAGCGAGAACTCTTTTTGCACCAAAGGCTGCACCGCAAACAGCACGTTGCGGTCGATGTAATTCAGAAAATTCAGGCCGGTAAGCAGCAGCAGTGCCACGGTCGCGCTGGTTTTGGCAGACATGGGTGCGCGGGGAGGATACCACGATGCTGCTCCGCAGGTCAGTCAGCGCAAAGATGATTTGCTTCTGCCGCCGGACTTGTCTAACCTTTCTGAGCTACAGCATCCCAGCAATAAAACCTTGCGGAGGCTACATGAAGTGCCTGTTGCCGTTTCTCCTTGTATTCACGTTTTCGTGCGCCGCCCTGGCGCAGACCTCGGGGACCACGCAGGCCACCGAGACCACGCAGACCGCGACTCCGCCATCCGCGCCGTCATCGCAGCCTGAGCCGCGGCTGTTCTTTCCGAAAGGTTGGTACTGGGGTTGGGGCCAGTTCGACATTGCTCCGCCGCACAATGAAATCGATCCCAACCTGTGTGCGGCGAACTCCGGCCAGTATGGCGGCGTGGACTCTAAATGCAACGCCTTCGCCCGCTACATGCTGTCGGGCTCGGTGGAAGTACGGCCCATCGGACGCACCGTGGCTCGCCGCCTCATGTTCTTCTTCGATCCGAATTTCCTGTTCGGCAAGAACGTTCCCCAGACGCTCTACACCTGGTCGTGGGATGCGATTGGGATGGAATACAAGTGGGGCGTGGGAGTCGACCTGCCTAAGCGCTTTGAGTTTCGCTTCACCCAGCATCCCAACATTGCGCGCTTCGGCTCGCGCGACCAGCCTCTCGGCCCGGGGTGGCTCGGACCAAACGGCCCCTGGGGACAGTACAACGCCATCGGCGTTCGTAAATACTTCGGAAGCCGGCCGAAGGACGGTGACTAGAGGCCGCGTGCCTTACCGCGGCGTCAGCCAAGAGATTGATTGAGGTTCGGGCAGCGTACCCGGTCTTACTTTTTCGGCCGGGGATAGCGCGCGATCACCACCGTCCCAATACCGCCGCGCGGCCGAAATTCGCCCTTCACTTCCGCCCACTTCGGGCGAGCGGCCCGCACCACGTCCTCCAGCACGCGGTTCACGATGTTCTCCTGGAAGATCCCGAGGTTGCGATAGCCGGTCAGATATTCTTTCAGCGACCTCAGCTCCAGGCAATCCTTGTTGGGCATGTAGCGGATCCACAAGATGCCAAAGTCGGGCAGGCCAGTCTTGGGACAGACGGAAGTGAATTCGGGGATGTCGATGACGATTTCGTAATTGGGAAACTGATTGGGCCAGGTTTCGATTTCCGGGAGCCTGACATCCAGGCCGGACTCGGCATGCTCTGGAGTGTAGCGCGCGCTTTTTGCCATGCTTTTATTGTAGCGGCAGCGGTGGCGGCTGCTTCAACTTCAGCAATCCATCGCCGCATTCCTGACTGATCTTCGCGTTTAGTTCCGCGCCAAGCAGGATGAGAAATCCCGACCAGTACAACCAGGTCAGCAGCGCCACGCCGCCACCGAGCACTCCGTAGGTTTTGTTCAGGTTAGCGAATCTGTGGAAGTACAAACTCAGGGCATCGGAGAACAGAATCCAGCCCATCACTGCCACTACCGCGCCCGGCAGGCAGGAAGTGAAGCGCTGTTTCAGGTTCGGGGCCAGGAGATAGAGCAGCACAACCGCTACGATGCTAAAGCTCACGGCCAGGACATATCGCAATACCGGCCACACCGCCGCAAACGCGTGCGCCAGGCCAAGGTAGCTGGCGAGAAAGTCTCCGAAGCGGGGGCCTGCGATCAGGAACACGAACGCCATCGTCACTAGCGTCCCGCTGACGAACAGGAGTTCGAGCGCCAGCAAACGCGTCTTCCAGAACGGACGGGTCTCCGGAACGTCATAGGCGACATTGAGGGCTTCGATGATCTCGGCAAATCCGCTGGAGCAGGTCCATAGCGTTCCGAGAAGGCCGAAAGAGAGAAAAGCGCCGCGACTGGGTGTGATGACATCGGCTGCGATCTGGCGAATGAGCCCCATGCTCTCCGGTGGAGCGATGCGTGCCATGATGCTGATGATGGTAGTAAACAGGTCAGGAATCGGAAGGTACGCCACAATGGCCGCCAGCGTGATCAGGGCGGGAAAAAATGCCAGTACAAAGTAGTAGGAAAGGGACGCGGCAAACGATACGATGTGATTGGTATTGAGATCCTGCACGACGCCGGTAACGACTAGCTTGATTTGCCCTGGTGACATTTTGCGTCCCGCGGATCTTCTGGAATCTACCTGCCACTCGGATGACGAGCTGCGGCAAGGGCTGAGTCCCCCACCGGGCTTTGCCTCTTCTCGCGGACCGGGATAGCAGGCGTTTCGTAGTCGGCGGGCCGCTGCCGGGGGAGTCAAAACCGGGCTGCGCCCGGCAACATGACACCACTGTAATGCACCGGAAGTTATGTCCTGCATTATACTTATGGTTTCGGACAAAAATGGCAGCCGCACCTGAGAACGGCCACCGTGGTGGCAACGGAAAACGAACCTGGCTTGTCATCATTGGCTTGATTATTGCAGTGGTGGTGCTGGCCGCCTTCCTTTCGTTTCATCGTTCGCCAGTGGCCATTCGGGTGGGCCGGGCTGAGCGTCAAACCATCACCGCCAGCATCGCCACCAATGGCAAAATCGAGGCTCTAAACAATTTCCAGGCCTACGCCCCGATGCCCACGACGGTGAAAAAGATTTTTGTGCAACAGGGAGCGTGGGTGAAGCCGGGCGAGATGCTCGTGCAATTGGACGATGCCGATGCCCGGTTGCAGGCGGCGCGTGCCGAAGCGCAATTGAAGGGCGCGGAGGCCGATCTGAACGCCGTGCAGGGTGGTGGCACGCGCGAGGAAGTCCTGACCACGAAGAACGCCCTGGTGAAGGCGCAGGCCGATCGTGAAGCCGCGCATCGTAACTTGCAGGCCATGCAAAAGCTGTTGCAGACCGGCGCCGCCTCCCAGGCGGAAGTGGACGCGGCGCAAGCCCGGCTGCGGGTTGCCGACTCCGAAGTGCATCTGCTCCAGCAACAGCTCAAGGGGCGCTACTCGCCGCAGGTGATCGGCCACGTGGAAGCGCAGCAGGCCGAAGCCCGGGCCTCGTTGCAGGCGGCGCAGGACGTGCTCAAGAACTCCAATATCACGGCGCCGCGCAAGGGGATGGTCTACTCCCTGCCGGTGCGCGAGGGCGCCTTCGTCAATACTGGCGACTTGTTAGTACAGGTGGCCGACTTGCACAGCGTTCGCGTGCGCGCCTTCGTCGACGAACCGGAGATCGGCAGGCTGCGCCACGGACAGGCCGTGGAGGTCACGTGGGACGCGCTTCCCGGTCGCATTTGGCAAGGCACCTTGGAGACCCTTCCCACGACGGTCGTCCAGCATGGCACGCGCATGGTTGGAGAAGTGACGTGCGTCATTGCCAACGACGACCTCAAGCTGCTGCCGAACACCAATGTGAGCGTGGCCGTGGTTACCGAGCGCCGGCAGAATGCCATCACCATCCCGCGCGAGGCGATCCATCAGGATGTTGGTGGGCAGTACGTCTTTCAGGTAGTGGATGGTGAACTGAAGCGCAGGGATGTGACGACTTCCGTCTCGGATCTCACGCGCGTTGCGGTGACCAGCGGCCTCTCCGATAATGCAGTGCTCGCGTTGGGGGCGGTTAATATGCAATCCTTGAAGGGCGGCATGGCGGTAAGGCCGGCTAATCCATGAAGCTTGCTTTCATTACCGGCCTGTTATGTGTTTTTGTGACGGCGAGCAGCGCCGATCCGGCAGCGAATGAGTTGCTGTCGTTGGGCCGTATGAACGAGGCGGTCAGTGTCCTGAGCAGCCGGGCCGATGCCGAGTCGCTGAACGAACTGTCACGCGCTTACTTCGCCATGGAGCAATGGGACCAGGCCGTGCGCTACGGCGAACGTGCCGTCAGCCTCGATCCGGACAACGCAAACTACCATCTCTGGCTGGGGCGGGAATACGGACGAAAAGCGGCAGATGCCAATCCGCTGGCCGCGGCAGGACTCGCTCGCAAGGCGAAGAACGAGTTTGAGCGCGCGGTACAACTCGATCCCGCAGACGTGCCGGCGCGTCTCGATTTGGCGCAGTATTACACCGAGGCTCCGGCGATTATGGGCGGCGGACTGGATAAGGCCCGCGATCAGGCGGCGCAGATGCAGAAGTACGACCCAGCGCAGTCACATCTTATCCTGGCGCGGGTTGCCGGGAGGGAAAAGCAATACGGCGAAGCTGAGGCGCAATTGCGCGCTGCCATTCAGGCCGCGAAGAACCCTGCGGATATGTGGCTCCATATGGCTGCCTTTTACCGGCAGCGGGGACGTCTCGACGACATGCAGAGCGCTGTGCAATCGGCAGTGGCAGAGTCGGGCAAGCCTGCCGAGACCTACTTCGATGCAGGCAAGGAGCTATACCTGGGCAGTCGTAACTTCTCCGCGGCGCGGCAATATCTGCAGCAATACCTGTCGTCCGGCGGATTGGTCGAGTCCGCGCCGGCGTTTCGGGCCCATTACATGATCGGTCAGTTGAACGAGAAGATGGGAAATAACGAGGCGGCGGTCACCGAGTACGAAGCCTCTCTAGCGCTGGCTTCCGGCTTCGTCCCCGCCAGGAAAGCGCTTAGTCGCGTCCAGTGACGGCAGGCCTTCGCGTTGCTGGTGTAGAGCATGGGATGCACCCAAAACCCCGGCGTTCCAAGAGGAAGTCGAATCCGATTGTTGGTTATGCGAGGCTTGCCGCTCTCGCATACGCGCTTTGTTCTATCGCCGGAACCTGCCGCGCAGCCGATCCGCCGCCGGCTGTTCCCATACCCTTCCGCAATGCCGTGGAGCTGGCGTTACAACACAGTGGCGTCATGGGCATTGCGGCCGTCAACCAGTGGCGCGCCCGTAAACAGTATGAAGAAATCCGTGCCAATTGGATTCCCCAGCTGACCGTCGGTTCCGCCCTGGGCTATTCCTATGGATTTCCGCTGACACTCGAAGGTTCGGCGCCGTCTGTGGTGAATTTTAATTCCTCGCAGGTACTGTTCGATTGGTCCCTCAAAGAATATCTGAAGGCGGCGAAGATCCAGTGGAAAGCCACCTCGCTTGACGTGCAGGACAAGCGTGACGGCGTCATTCTTGACGTCGCTTTGACCTACGCACAGCTCGATCAGCTAACCGCCAAGATCGCAACTTTGACCGAAGCTCAGACGGCCGCAGAAAAAGGAGAGTTTGTCAGCCAGCAGCGATTGCAGGAGGGCGTCGACAGCAAGCTGGAACTTACCAGGAGCCAGTTGCTAACGGCGCGCATTCGGCTTCGCATCGCCGAAGCCCAGGGACAGGCCGATGTCTTGCGTCAGCATTTGGCAGGCCTGCTCGGCGTCCAGCCGGACGCTATCGTGACTGACCCGCAGTCTATGCCAACGATACCTACGGCCTCGCAGGAGCAAGATTTGCCGGCGCAGGCCGTCGCCAGTAGTCTCGCGGTTAAACAGGCGCACGAACAAACCTCTGCTGCCCAGGCTCGCGCTCTCGGCGAGCACAGAGCGACCAGGCTACCCACGATCGATCTGGCCTCGCAGTACGCTTACCTGGCCACCTACAACAACTATGATTCGTACTTCCTCAATTACACGGCCAACAATTTGGCCGCGGGCTTGAATATCAAATTTCCTTTCTTCAACCCGGTCCAGAGAGCCAAGGCGGAGGAAGCTAAAGCCGACGCCCTCATCGCCGGCAAGCAGGAGGAGTTGACCAAGGGCAAGGTCAGGGAAGACACTCTGAAACTGCAGCGCTCACTCCGTCAGCTTTCAGCGGCACGCGATGTGGCCAAGCTGGAGTGGGAGGTCTCGCAAGGCGACCTGGAAGCGGTGAAGGGCCGGATGCAGACCGGCGCAGCCAACACTCGCGATGAGCAGAATGCTGAACTTGATAGCGACGACAAGCATGCAGCCTACCTGGATGCCGAGTTCGAGCTAAGCCGCGCCCAGTTGCAATTGCTTCGCCTTACCGGAGAACTGGAGAATTGGGCCGTTCCGACCCCGTAATCGACCGTTCGCTGGCATCAAGAAGTGCATCTAACTTAAAGAGTCTCAAGTAGTTCCACGCGTCTCCAACAGATGGTACGATAGTTAGTAGACTTATGCCTTTGAAAACGTTATTCCTGAACCCTCCCTCCTTCGAGAACTACGACGGTGGCGCCAGTTCGCGCTGGCCGGCCACCCGCGAAATCGAGTCCTACTGGTATCCGGTATGGCTCGCCTATCCGGCAGGAATGCTGGAAGGATCGCGCCTGCTCGACGCGTCGCCGCATAAGGTGGACGCTCAGCAGACCATCGAGATCGGCAAGGAGTACGAGTTCCTGGTGCTGTTCACCAGCACTCCTGGATTCCAAGGGGACATCAAGCTGGCTGCCGCCATGAAGGCGGCCAATCCGAAGCTGAAGATTTGCTTTGTTGGACCGCATGTCACCACGTTGCCGGAGGCCTCGCTGAAAGAAGGGCCGGCAATTGACTTTATCGTGCGGCGCGAATTCGATTATGCCGTCGTCGAGTATGCCGACGGCAAGCCTTTGAGCGAGATTCTGGGTATTTCTTATCGTGACGAGAAGGGCCTGGTCGTCCACAATCCCGACCGTCCGGCCGTCGCGGACCTCGACGCGTTACCTGACGTCGTGGACGTTTACAAGCGCGATCTGGATCCGCGCCGCTACAACGTTCCGTTCCTGCTCTATCCGTTCGTCGCGTTGTACACAACCCGAGGCTGCCCGGCACAGTGCACCTTCTGCCTGTGGCCGCAGACCCTCAGCGGACATCCTTGGCGCAAGCGCTCATCGGACGCCGTCGCCAGCGAGATGGCCAAGGCCAAGGCATACTGGCCTTGGGTCAAGGAATTCTTCTTCGACGACGACACTTTCAACATCCAGAAGGCGCGCACCATCGAGCTGTGCGAGAAGCTGAAGCCATTGGGCCTGACCTGGTCATGTACATCGCGTGTCACCACCGACTACCAGACGCTGAAGGCAATGAAGGAAGCCGGCTGCCGGCTGCTGATCGTCGGCTATGAGTCGGGAGACCAGCAGATTCTGAAGAACGTCAAGAAGGGTGCGACCGTCGAACGAGCACGCGAGTTTACCCGCGATTGCAAGAAGCTCGGGCTGCTGGTCCACGGCGACTTCATCCTCGGTCTGCCCGGCGAAACCAAAGAGACCATTCGCAGGACCATCGACTTCGCCAAGGAACTGGACATCGAGACCATTCAGGTCTCTCTGGCGCACGCTTATCCCGGCACTGAACTCTACGATTACGCCAAATCGAACGGCTTCATTCTGAATGAAGGCACGCAGATGGTCGATGACATGGGCCATCAGGTGGCGATGATCGAATACCCCGGAATCTCGCGCGATTACATCATGGAAATGGTGCATCGTTTCTACGACGAGTATTATTTCCGTCCGAAAGCCATCTTCCGCATCGTGAAACGAGCGGCGTTCAATTCCACGGACCGCAAGCGCCTTTACACCGAGGCCAAGTCATTCATGAAGCTGCGAGCTCAGCGAAACCGGGTAGTGAAGGAAACGCGCGGCCTCCAGAGTTCGGCCGGTCCTAAGCCTCCAGCGGCAGGCCCGGGAGTTGACTCCAAAACGCCTGAATCGGTGAGCGCCTAGGGGCAGGCGTGACCGTCCGCAAGTATCTAATCCTTCTAGCCGTAGTAATTTTCGGATCGTGCGGCGACGTCTGCCTGGGACGCGGGATGCGAGACTTTGGCGCTGTCACCAGCACCAACTGGCGCCAATTGCTCACCGTGCTTTGGAATCCCTGGGTTGTAACCGGGATCTGCCTGCTGATTCTGTTTTTCTGTACCTACCTCACTGCTCTCTCCTGGGCTGATCTCACCTACGTTTTGCCGGCGACGGCCATCAGCTACATTTTCATGGCGCTGCTGGCCAGAGTTTTTCTGCACGAAGACGTAACCCCGGGGCATTGGCTGGGGATTGGGTTGATCACGCTGGGGGTTGGTTTTGTGGCGACCGGGCCTTCGCTAACAGTGGCTGTGCAGAATTCTGGCTTGGAAAAACTGGATCCCACGCGCGCCCAGGTCGGTCTTCGCGAGCGCACCGAGGGTGACGCATGACGACACCAGCGACCTGGGCCGGTATCGCCTCCATTGTCGTTACCGCAACCGCAGGAGATGTCCTGCAGTCGCGGGCGATGAAGGAGATTGGAGACTTGGGCGCCATTCGACGGTCACAAGGCGTGTTGTGCCTGGTGCGTCGTGTCGTTTCCAGTTCTCGATTCATGTTGGGATTGCTGTTCATGGCGCTGGCGTTCTTCAGCCTGTTGGTTACGCTGTCCTGGGACGACGTGAGTGTAATTGGGCCGGCCTCGGCATCGCTGACTTTTATTGCCAGCGCCTTCGCCGCGAGGATCTTTCTGAAAGAACAAGTGGACCATCGCCGCTGGCTGGCCGCTCTATTTGTGGCCGGCGGGGTCGCTTTGCTGGCAAGATAGAAGCAACTAGCAGCTAGCAATTAGCAACTAGCTACCCCAAAATAACGTCTGCTGGAAACACCAGCGGATAGTAGCTAACCACGGCTTGTAGCGAACAATATCGGTCACGAATGCAACCGCCGAGCACTTGTTCACGGGACACGTTCTTTAAGCTAGCTGCTAATTGCTAGTTGCTAATTGCTATCGCCATGAGAAACCTAATCCTCACATGTACCGCGGTTCTGTTGCTGGCTGCATGCTCGTCTAACAAACCGGCGGAGTCGCAGCCGGGCGCCAAATCCGCTACCAAACCAGCCCAGTACCTGACCGGTCGCGTTGCGTTCCAAAACATGTATCTTGCCGCCCGGGAATGGGCCAGCGACGCCGCTCCCTTCCGCCTGCAATCGCGGTTCACTCCCGATGCTCCCGTGGCTGAGGGCAAAGCCGGCGTGTGGCGGGCTTCCTTCGCCTCGCCGGCAAAGAACATGATGAAGATGTTTATCTGGTCTGGACTGGCCGGACCGGATGCGCCGGAACCCGGCGTCACCTTCTCGGCGGAAGACAGCTGGAGCCCGACCAATACCTCAACCCAGGTTTTCAACCTTAGCTTCCTCAGGACCGACAGTGACAAGGCCTTTGAAGTCGCGCAGAAAAACGGCGGCCAGAAGCTCACCACGAAAGATCCGAAACAGCCTGTCTTCTTCGTATTGGATTGGGATGCGCCGAAAAGCCAGTTGGTCTGGCACGTAATTTACGGCAGCAGCCAGGATGAAGCCAAATTGCGAATCGCCGTCAACGCCACGACAGGCGAATTCTTGCGCGTCGAAAAATAGCACGGAAGGCAAATAAGTCTCAGGCCGAAATCGGACCGGCCTTACGGATAGTGCCAATCCCTTTAGTTGGCGAGCTCAGCTTAGCCAGATTCCATGCTGCCGACGCGCTCCGCGTCGGCGGATGCTTTCTCCCACAAAATCCACACGGCCCTGGGCCACCACTTTTCTACTGGCTCAGCGCAGATTTGGGTTGCCATATAGCGCTTTCGTGTCATAATCATGGCACGTTTCAGAGAAGCACTTTTGAGGAAGATTCTTCGTGCGCGCTTCGTTTGCTCCCAGGTTCCTGACTCGACTGCGAGTCGTGGGGCTGGAGTATGAGTATCAGGATGTCCGGGTAGAGCACGTTTTGGCCGTTTCGCGTCTTCTCGTAGCACTAACGTCCTTAGCGGCTTGGCTCGTTCACCTCGGAGACAGCTCCGCCCACTACCGGGTTGGACTGCTGCTGTTGCTCGGCTACGTGATCGCCAGCCTGGCGCTTCTCGTTATTCTGCAAAGGGGAGGCAACCCCACCCCAAGCTTCGTTGTTTCGGCGCAAGTAAACGAGGTCGGCTGGCCCGCGCTGCTTTGCTTACTCACCGAGGCGCCTAACACGATTTTCTTCCTGCTTTTTCTGTTCGCAGTGATTGCGGCGGCATTTCGCGGGGGCCTTGTGGAAGCGATGGCCACGGCCCTTATCAGCGTGACGCTCGTGCTCTTCCAGGCAGCCATGGTGGCACACGGGCCCTTGACGCTGCGTGACCAGCTCTTTGCGCCAGGAGAGCCGGCGCGCGTGCTTCTGCACTGCGCCTTCCTGCTCATGGCAGCTCCGTTGCTGGGACTTCTGGCTGAGACGGAAAAGCAAGCTCGGGCCGAGATCGCTCTGACGAACCATCTCCTGTCGCTGACTCGCGTCGGGAGCCGCTTTGCCACCGTCCTTCAGAACGTCCTCTCGGAACTGGGACAAGTCTTTCGGGGTAGGGCGGTTTACGAGGTTGCGGCCCAAGGCAGCAGCGGGCGAGCTTTCCGGTGGGAGATTCCATCCCTGGCAGATCCCACGATTCACGTCCGCGAAATTGCTCCCGCAGACAAGCCCTTCGAGATGATGCCGGATTATCCGCACACATTCTTTATGCGCCGCACTGGTTCCAGCGGAGCCTGCACCATCACTGCTCTTGATGAGGCGGGCCGAAGGCTGAAAGACAGCAATACGAAATCCCTGCAAATGCCTGTGCCTGAGGCGAATTCCCTCCTGGTCGTCAGCCACGAGATGGGCAGCGACTGGCGTGGCCGTCTCGTCTTTCTCGATGCCCGCCTGGGACGGCGACGGGAGCACGAGCTGCGGTTCGCTCAGAATGTTATGCGCCAGGTGGCGCCGGCCCTGTATTCTGTGTACCTCTTCCGCGGTTTTCGCTCGCGGGCGGGAGCGGCAGAGCGTGCCCGGGTAGCACGGGAACTGCACGACACCACAATCCAGTCGCTCATCAGTATCGAGATGCAAGTGGATGTCCTTCGCCGGCACAACTCTGATTGCCAGGTGTCGGTGGAATTGGGACATGTACAGGAGCTGCTTCGCAATGAGGTGTTGAACCTGCGCGAGCTGACGCAGAACATGCGCCCCATCGACATTGGAAGCCATCAACTCCTTGACTTTATGGCCGAACTCGTGGAACGTTTTTCGAGAGATACCGGCATCGCTGTGCGTTTTGTATCGGAACTGCATGAGGTCACGTTTACGGACTCCACCTGTCGCGAATTGGTGCGGGTGGTGCAGGAGGGTCTGGTGAATATCCGTAAACACAGTGGCGCCAAATCAGCGCTGGTCCGCTTTAGCACGCAGGACGGCTTCTGGAAGTTAGTGATTACCGACGACGGGAACGGTTTCCCTTTTACGGGGCGTTTTACCATGACCGAATTAGACCGTCTGCGCCGCGGCCCCGCCATCATCAAGGAGCGGGTACGCGCTGTAGGAGGCGACATGGTGATCGAATCGACTCCCGGGCACGGTTCCAGGCTGGAGATTACTATTCCGCAGAAAGGACATGAGTTATATGGATAAGAAGGAGCCGTCAGTGCGCATTGTAATGGCCGACGACCATACGATTTTCCGGGACGGGCTGCGTCGTTTGCTTGAGGCCGAACCCGAACTGGAGGTCGTGGGCGAGGCTGCCGACGGCGCCGAAGCGGTCAGCCAGACGCGGGAACTGAAGCCCGACATACTTCTGCTCGACCTGGCGATGCCGCGCGTTGCGGGCATGGACACCTTGCGCGACCTGTCCGCCGATGGCGATGGCTTGCACACCAAGATCATCGTGCTGACCGCGGCCGTGGAGCGCCTCGAGATTGTCCAGGCACTCCAGTTGGGCGCCCGTGGCGTGGTCATGAAGGAAGCTGCCACCCAGTTGCTGATGAAAGCTATTCGCACTGTCATGTTGGGGCAGTTTTGGATTGGGCGGGAGGCCGTCGGCGACATTGTGGAGTTTATGCGCACGAATCCTTCCGGCGAAAAGCCTCCGCGCAACTATGGTTTGACGAAGCGTGAGATGGACATACTGACCACGATCGTTGCCGGCCTGAGCAATAAGGAAATTGCGCGCCGGTTCTCGCTCAGCGAGGACACGGTCAAGCACCACCTGACGAATATCTTTGACAAGGTGGGCGTGGCCAGCCGCCTGGAACTTGCCTTATTCGCGATCAATAACCGTTTGACCGAGCCGCCGGCCTGATCGATTACCCTGGCGTGCCTCTTTGCATCGATTCCGGCTACCCAGCCGAAATCAGCTGCGATATCCTCACTGGGAATTGTTTACGCCCATGCGTATTCATAACGACGCTTTGCACTTGAGCCGGCCGCTGAAATCGCGGTTTCCCTGGGCTGCTGTGTCTCCGCCACCTCCAGACAAGGAGTGAGCCTGAACGCTTTGGATCGACTTCTGGAATGCGCGCTCTTCATCGCCGGACTGGCGTTCGGCAGCTTCCTGAATGTTTGTATCAGCCGCATTCCACGCGACCAGTCGATCATCGCTCCACCATCCCATTGTGAGGCTTGCGGCGACCCCATTCGCTGGTACGATAACGTTCCTCTCGTCAGTTGGCTCCTGCTGCGCGGCCGCTGCCGCCATTGCGGCCTGCGCATCTCGGCACGATATCCCGCAGTTGAGCTTCTGACGGCCGTGCTGTTCACGGCATCTTACTTCTCGTTTGGCTGGACGCTGCTGACGCTGAAGTCCTGCGTCTTCGCGTTCCTGCTTGTTGGACTCATCTTCATGGACGCGGAGACTGGCCTGCTGGTGCACGAATTTACCTATCCAGGCATCGTCCTCGGCTTGGTTTTCTCCTGGCTCGTCCCGACCGACTATGCGGCTACAGCCTTCCTGCTACGCATGTTCGATAAGCAGGTGCGGAACGCTAGTTGGCTTTCGCTGCTCGATTCCACGCTGGGGTGCCTGGTTGGTGCAGGGTTCTTTTATCTGGCCTGGGCCTTGTACTATCTCATCCGCAAGAAACATGGCCTGGGCTTTGGCGACATTGCTCTGATGGGCATGGCAGGGGCGTTTCTCGGAGTCAAACTCATCCTGGCGGTCATTTTCTGCTCTCCACTGCTGGCAGTAATTTACGTCTGCATTCTGTTAGTGCGGGAGATATTCGCGTCAAGAGCGAAGACTGAAACAGGGGCACTGGAGGAAGAACCGTTCCTCAATCGCCAAATCCCGTTTGGCGTGTTTCTCGGAACCTCCTCGCTGGCCGTCATGTTCGTGGGTCAAGCCATGTGGAGTTGGTACCTGCGAAGGATCTAATGCGTAAACTCCCGGGCCCTCGGCCGGGAGCTCGCCAGCCGCGTTTGTTTTGCGACTTGTCTCAAGTGATGCTTGGCGTGGGTACGATGGAACTGGCGCCATTCCCCGGCGCTGAGGGGGCCGAGGACCGGATGGTCCAGCAGTTTGACGCGGCCGCCAAACCTCCGCTCGGCGTCGGCGAGGGTGGCATCCATGGCGACCAGTGCATCATAGAACCGCCGCAATGAATGGTCTTCGAGCCCGTCTTGGGGAACGGTCTGTTTGGGAGCGGTACGTCCTGACGGCATCAGACCCAGTTTCGCCACCCAAAACGTTCGCAATCGGTCCGGCAGCGTCGGCTTGCTTCCGAGTGGTCTCCCGGTTTCCATCGTATTGAGAATGCCCTTACTGGTAACCGTGAAAGTCAGGCGGAGATGTTCCAGAATCTGGGCGGAGGTCCACTTGCCCGGCGGAGCGCATTGCCAGTCGGATTCAGACCAGCCACGCGTCAGCCTCTCCACTTCGCAGCGGATGTGCTCTAACTCAGGAGACAACGTTTACTCCGTGGCCCGGCGTTGAAACGAATATCGCGATTCCGCTCGCACCAATATGAACCCAAAAGCGAACTTCTTCAATCCCTCTTTTCAAGGCAGCGCAGCATCCGTCCGAGCAGCACGTTAGTGATAGCCAGAAAGTCCTGGTTTGGCGGCGAAGCCGGAACAACTTAACTTGCCCGGAGGAGCGATTGCGCGAGCGAGTCTGGGACGCAATCGCGGCTGGCTACTTGGGCCGCGATGCCCTGGCGCGCCGGGCCGATACCGCGCGAAGAGGCCCGGTCCCGGTGGGCGGTTTTCGGTCGCCATCGAGCAGTTGCTTCAGCACCGCGGCATTGTTGTTTTTTTCGTCTTTCGCCGCATAAAGCAGCGTCAAACGCCGATTCTTCCGCGCGATTTCGTAAAGCTGCTGCAGCGCCTGGTTTGCCGTCTCGGATGCCAGTTCTTTCAGATATTTCTCGCGAAACTTGCTCCACAGCGGCGGTTGCGAGTGGAACCATTTGCGCAGTTCGTTGGAGGGCGCCACATCCTTCAGCCAGGCATCCAGGGCCGCGGCTTCCTTCGTCAATCCGCGTGGCCAGAGCCGGTCAACCAGCACTCGGGCGCCATCTTGGGGAGAAGGCACTTCGTAGACGCGCTTGATGGCAACCGTCATGAGAGGTGTATTCTAACTCCGATGGAGGCGCAGTGCCGGCCTCTACAAACCATCCCAGAACTCTGGACGGAACGTTGAAGCCGAAGCCCCTGCGCTTTGCCCTGGTAGCTGCAATCTCGTTCATTGCGATCGCCGTTCTCAGCGCTTGCGATGCCGAACCCCGCAAGACCGATGCCGAGTTGGGGTTGAACCCGCAGCAGGCCAGCGGCCGAAGGGTGTATGACGCGCGCTGCGGCGATTGCCATTATGCCTACAGCAAACGCAACCTGCGTGGCCCGAGTCTCAATGGCCTGTTCAAGAAGCCGTTTATGCAAAACGGAATGCCTGCCAATGACGAGCGCGTGACCGACATCATCATATTGGGCCGCGCGAAGATGCCGGCTTTTCAGAACAAGCTCACCCAGCAGCAGTTCGATGATCTGATGGCCTATTTGCACACTCTTTGAGTGGCCACGCTTTACTCCGAGCTATTCGCTTCAATATGAAAGTGGGTCGCCGGGCTTCTAGCCCGCATTCGCGATGTCATGCTGGCCGGGGTCTTCCACGCCAGCCGCGGTCTTGATCGCCTTCCAAAGCTCGTTGTGCCCCATGCGGGTCTTTGCGGAAAAAGGAATGACGCGATCGGGCGGAACGGCGAGTTTTTCGCTCAGCTTCCGGAGCGAGGCGCGCAACTGGTTCGCCGAGATGCGATCGGCCTTGGTGGCGACCAGGCAGAAGTTGCGATCCACGTGCCGCAGCCAGTCGAGCAATTGCAGGTCGAGTTCCTGCGGCGGGATAGTGACGTCGACCAGGGCTACGCACAGCGCCAGAGACTCGCGCGTCTCCAGGTAGGGATTGATGAACTTCGACCACTGCGCCGTGACTTCTCTGGGTACGCGCGCATAGCCGTAGCCGGGCAGATCAGCAAAGATGAAGTCGGGCTGCGGCTTGCCGGGGCGTCGTACCTGGAAGAAATTGATGGTCTGGGTGCGGCCGGGCGTGTTGCTCGTCTTGGCGATTTTGCTGCCAACCAGCGAGTTAATCAGGCTCGACTTGCCCACGTTAGAGCGGCCCACGAAGGCGATCTCCGGCGCGCTCGGGGGAGGGAATTGCCCCGGATCGGCAGCCGATGTTACGAAGCGCGTGAGTACCTTCATAGATTCAATATCGCCATCGCCGTAAGAAACCCGAAAGCGGCTTAAGCCGCTGAGGTAACGTGAAAGGCCCGCACTTCGCGGGCCTTGGCTTCTCGTTGTGCTGCAATCTTACTGATGCGCCGTCGGAACCTGCTCAGGGGTTGGCGGCAGCGCCGGAATGGTCGGCGTCTCCTCGTCCGTCACCTCGGGCAGGGGACGTTCCAGAGCGTAGGCCAGCACCTCGTCCATCGTATTGACGAAGTGCAACTGCATTACGTTGCGCAGGTTCTCGGGTACATCCGGCAAGTCCTTTTGATTGTCAGCCGGAAGGATGACCTCGAGGATGCCCGCCCGGTGTGCTGCCAGCAACTTCTCTTTCAAGCCGCCGATAGGCAGCACTTTGCCGCGCAGCGTGATCTCGCCGGTCATGGCGATGTCGCGGCGCACGGGAATGTGGCTGAGCGCACTGGCTATGGCTGTCGCCATGGTGATGCCCGCCGACGGACCATCCTTCGGTATCGCCCCCTCAGGAACATGTACGTGGATGTCGAGATTGCGATAGAAGTCACGCGCCAAACCCAGCCGATGTGCGCGCGAGCGCACGTACGACATGGCAGCTTGCGCCGACTCCTGCATTACGTCGCCGAGTTTGCCGGTGAGGGTGAGCTTGCCTTTGCCGTCAACCGTAGCAACCTCGGTAGTGAGAATCGAGCCGCCGACTTCCGTCCACGCCAGGCCTGTGACCAGGCCGACTTCGCTGCGCTCGTGGATCTCGCTGTCGCGGAACTTCATCACGCCCAGGTAGTCGTTGACATTTTCGGCCGTGAGCGTCACGGCATACTTGTTGCCTTCCTTCACCACCTTGCGGGCGACTTTGCGGCAGATGTTGCCGATCTCGCGCTCCAGGTTGCGAACGCCGGCTTCGCGCGTGTAGCTGCGGATAATGGTCGTCAGTGCCTCGTCAGTGAAGACGATGTTCTCTTCCGTCAGGCCGGTCTGCTGGCGCTGCTTGCGGACCAGGTACTGCTTGGCAATCTCGACTTTTTCCGGCTCAGTGTAGCCGTGTAGCCGGAGCACTTCCATGCGGTCCTGCAAGGCCGCCGGAATCGTGTGCAGCACGTTGGCCGTGGCGATGAAGAACACTTGCGAGAGATCGTATTCGACGTCGAGGTAGTGATCGACGAACATGAAATTCTGCTCGGGATCGAGCACTTCCAGCAGCGCTGCCGAGGGATCGCCGCGGAAGTNNTGCCGGCCTTCTTCATCATCTGGATGATCTGGCCGGGCAGGGCTCCGATATAAGTGCGGCGGTGGCCGCGGACTTCGGCTTCGTCGCGCACTCCGCCTAGCGACATGCGAACGAACTTGCGTCCCGTGGCCTTGGCGATGCTCATGCCAAGCGACGTCTTGCCCACGCCCGGAGGCCCAACGAAGCAGAGAATGGAGCCTCGGGGATTCTTCACCAACTGGCGCACGGCGAGGAACTCGAGAATGCGTTCCTTGATCTTTTCCAGCCCGTAATGATCTTCGTTCAGCGTCTTCTCGGCGATGTCGATGTTACGGATTTCCTTGGAGCGCTTCTTCCACGGTACGGCCAGCAGCCAGTCGAGATAATTGCGAGAGACGGTCGACTCAGCCGACATGGGCGGCATGGCTTCCAGCTTCTTCAGTTCCTGAAGCGCCTTTTCGTGGACCTCACGCGGCATACCGGCAGCGTCGACCTTCTTCTTCAGTTCGTCGAACTCGCTCTTCTCGCCGCGGCCCAATTCCTTCTGGATGGCCTTGATTTTCTCGTTGAGGTAATACTCTTTCTGGGCACGCTCCATCTGCCGCTTCACGCGCGACTGGATGGTACGGTCCATGTTTAGCTTTTCAATTTCGACGTCGAGCACATCGCCGATGCGATTCAATCGCTCCGCCGGATCGAAGATTTCCAGCAACTCCTGTTTTTCTTCGATCGAAAGTTGCAGGTTGGCGGCGATGGTATCGGTGAGCTTCGCCGGATCGTCATTGCGGACGGCGGCGATCATGGTTTCGTAGTTCAACGACTGGCACAGCTTCACGTACTGCTCGAAGAGCCCGGTCACGCGTTGCATGGCGGTCTCGACCTGCGGGCCCGGCTCGGCAGAATACTTCGCGGTGCGCACGGTGGCCTCGAAATAGCCGTCTGTGTCGACAACCTGAAGGATCTTGCCGCGCTCCAGGCCTTCCACCAGGACCTTGATGTTGCCGTCGGGAAGTTTCAGGCTCTGCACAATGTTGACGAGTGTGCCGACCTGATAGATTTCATTGGGCTTAGGCTCGTCAATCGAGGCGTCGTGCTGAGTAGCGAGAAAAATCTTTTTGTCGCCGGCCAGCGCCTCTTCCAAAGCACGCACGCTGGACTCCCGGCCCACTACGAACGGCGTCATCATGTGCGGAAAGATGACGACGTCGCGGATCGGCATCATGGGGAGTTTCTTGGTTTCGAATTTTTCGCGCTGCGTCACTAATGGCCGCCTTATCGTTGTCAGAGCAAAACAGCAGCCCTGGGAAAGAAAATGAATGTGAACGCGCCGTCTGTCGCGCCGGTTGCTTCCGGCGGAAGCCCACCTGCCCAGGCTCAAGAATATCACGCTAGGAAAGCCAGCAGAAGCGGCGCGCCAGAACACAGCGGCAGCTTGTTCAGAAAGTGTTCCAGGAAGCGAGCCAGCCTGCTTGAGCGATGTGTTGCGCGTCCACTCGTGCCGGAACATCGTTACATGGGTTCGATCCCGTGGGAGGAGGAATGGCGCGACCGGCCTGGGGTATGAGAAGCTAGTAGCGGCACTAAGGCGTGAGTGCACGCCAATGCTCAGGCGGCTTCCGCTCGACCAGCAATCTGCGAGGGATAGCGTCAGGTACTTCATAAGGTGAGGACTGGGTGTTCGATCTCGATTTTTCTCCTCCGGAAGGCCTAAATCGTTCGCTGTGGCGTTCGTTGGTCATCAACCTGGCCGATCGCTTTGCACCGGAGCGCCTTCCGCCGCTACAGCTAAGCTCAAAGCCCGTCGACGTTGGCCTTTTGCCAGGTGAACTCCTGGAGCTGCCGTGGTATCGCACTGTTTTCACCAACCTGGCCGACGTGATTTCGCCGGAGACTCTGCCGCCGCTGGAATTGGAATCGCGGCCGGTCGACGTTGGCGAGTTGCTGGGCGACGAACTGAGTCATGGCTGGTGGAACTCTCTTTTGCAGAGCCTCCGCGACCGCATCGCGCCCGACAGACTGCCCCCCCTGGAATTGACATCCCACCCGGTGGCGGCATTTGGGGCCGAGTCGAACCTGCAGATACTGGACTGGTCGACTTTGATCGATGGGCCGAAGGTGTTCCGGGCCGATGTGCCCCAGGCCACGCACACCAAAGTCAGTGTTGAGGAAGCTGCGCCTATAGCGCTGCCGGAACCGGCTCCGGCCGATCCGGCGCTGCTGATAGCGCGCGTCCAGTTAGTGCGCGATATTGGACGCACCCGCTTCCGCCGCAAGATATGGATCTCGCTGGCTGCAGCCGAGGCAATTTTTCTGCTGGTGATGGTGTTCAAGTTCCAATAGGCGGCCGCAGAAAGCAGTCGGGAGCGGTCTATCGCCACTTTTTGTTTCTCATCGAATCGCGTGCGTGTAGGATAGACCTGCTGGCCAGCTTTTCAGGGATGGCCCCCAGGTCCGGCACAATCTCAGCAGCAAGGGTGGACACTCGTGGGCATTAACACCAGCACGCGGTCGATTGGCGATGTTGTAATCATCGACACTATCGGCGAGCTTCGGCTGGGCGAGGGAACCAACGTGCTTCGCCAGGTTGTGAATGAGACAGTCGAACAGGGTTATAAGAACATCCTGCTGAACTTGCGCGATGTACGGCACATTGATAGTGCAGGTGTCGGTGAGCTGATGAGCTGCTATACCTCGGTGCGCAACCGCGGGGGTCAGCTCAAGTTGATGAATCTCAGCAAGAACGTCCACAACCTTCTGCAGATTACCAAGCTGTATACGATATTCGAGGTTGAGGACGACGAGCCCACGGCAGTGGCCTCTTTTCAGTAGCGTATGCTGCCGCACGCGCAACATCCTGGTCAATTGTTTTTATCTTAAGAAGTTTGCGAGGCGATATGAAAGGCGATCCTAAAGTTATTGCGTTTCTCAATCAGGTGTTGAAGGCGGAGTTGACGGCGGTCAATCAGTACTTTCTCCACGCTGAAATGTGCGAGAACTGGGGCTATGAACGCCTGGGGAAGCTCATCAAGAAAGAGTCGATCGAGGAGATGGTGCACGCCGAAAAGTGCATCGAGCGCATTCTGTATCTCGATGGCACCCCGAATATGACGGACTACTTCAAGATCAACATCGGCGCAACCGTCGAGGCGCAATTCAAGAACGACCTTCAAGTGGAGTACGACGCGGTGAAGCGCCTGAATGACGGCATCAAACTCTGTGTGGCCCAGGGCGACAATGCCTCGCGAGAGCTGGCCGAGAAGATCCTCATGGACGAAGAGCACCACATCGACTGGCTGGAGGCGCAGTTACACGCGATTGGCGAGATGGGTATCGCGAATTACCTGGCACAGCAGTTGAAGAAGGATGAAGACTAGGACCGGACGGCGCTAGGACAGTCGTCCGATGTAGCTTGGCGGGGTGGCGAGTGCAATACCCGCCATCTCCCACGTTCTTGACCATCAATAGCTGTGCCGAAATGCCCCAGCCTCCCGTCCCATCCTCTTTTGTTAATAACTGATGAAATCTTGGTGAAGGAACCGATTCGCGGTTGACCGTGCGTTCGGTGTTGCACTAGCATCCACAAGACCATATGGACACTTCAAAGCTGGACGTGCTACGCGCTAACTACAAGTCTGCTACCGAGCAATGGGTGGCTGCCATCCGGGCGGAGGAGGCTCTCGCGACACCGGATCACTCGATGGTGGCTATGGAGCATTGGGACGCGGCTGATTTTGCTGTCCAGGACGCGCAAAAGAGGGCCGCCGCAGCGCGGGATCTCTATAAGGACGAGCTCAGAAAAATTGACTACGGCTTCTAGCCTGCCAAGGTTATAACGGTTGGGCGTCCCAATGCTCGCCCAATATAAAGTATCGGTATTCATCAAATATTCACGGCACATTAAAATTCTATTAATCCTGTGTATTATCTCCGCATAGTATCTTGTCGAGGCACTAGCATTCGCTAACACGAAGGGAACAAGAGGATATAGCATGGCGACAGCGTCTGCTCCTGTAACACCGCCGTCATCGGTTCCAGCGACCCACGGAGTTCATGCCAAGCTCGCCAAGTCTCCCGGAAAGCTGGGGATGGCGATCTTCGGAGTGGTGATAGTCATCGGCGTCATCTACGCCGCGGGCCATCTGATTTCCGACCTCCGCACGGTTCAAAGCGCCTCGATTTTCCCGTTTGTACTTCTCGGGATTGCTCTGCTGGTCGCCCTTGGGTTCGAGTTTGTTAACGGTTTTCACGATACCGCCAACGCCGTGGCAACCGTCATCTATACCCATTCAATGGATCCGCATATTGCGGTTGCGTGGTCCGGATTCTGCAACTTCTGCGGCGTCGTGTTGTCGACGGGCGCGGTTGCCTTTGGCATCATCTCGCTGCTGCCGGTAGAACTGATCTTGCAGGTCGGCAAAGGCGCGGGGTTTGCGATGGTGTTCGCGCTGCTGACGGCGGCCATTATCTGGAACCTGGGCACATGGTGGTTTGGCCTGCCCTCCTCGAGTTCGCACACGCTGATTGGTTCTATCATCGGGGTCGGTATCGCGAACCAGTTGATGCAGGCGCGCACGGCGACCAGTGGCGTGGATTGGGGACAAGCGGCGAACGTGGGCAAATCGCTGGTGCTGTCACCAATTGTCGGCTTCGCGATGGCCGCAGGTTTGCTGGTGCTGTCGAAGGCTTTCATTAAGGACAAGCGCTTGTACGAAGCTCCTAAAGGGACGGAGCCGCCTCCCTTCTGGATCCGCTGCCTTCTCATCCTTACCTGCACGGGAGTCAGCTTCGCGCACGGTTCTAACGACGGCCAAAAGGGCATGGGCCTGATCANNCAGAAGGGCATGGGCCTGATCATGCTCATTCTGATCGGCACGGTTCCCACGGCTTATGCCCTGAATCACGCGTTCACCGCGCAGCAATCGGTAGATTTTGTAGCCGTGTCCCAGCAGGCATCGCGGGCGCTCGATCCTTACGTCTCGCCCGATGCGGTCGTGGCTGACCCGCGTGACGAAGTTTCCGACTATGTCCGGACCAAGAACTTCACGCCCAACACGATGTTGGGGCTGCGCGAATTGATCAATGACATTTCCAACGAGGTGGTGCTCTACCACGAACTTGCAAACATACCCAGCGATCGCGTCCGTAACTTCCGCAATGACATGTACCTGGTGAGCGAGGCTCTGCGCTTGATGAAGAAGTCGGGCAAGCCTCAGTTCAGCGCGCAGGACTGGACTGTTCTCACGAACTACAAGAAGTACATTGACAATGCCACTAAGTTCATTCCCACGTGGGTGAAGGTCGCAGTTGCTTTGGCACTGGGCATGGGAACCATGGTGGGCTGGAAGCGAATCGTCATCACCGTGGGTGAAAAGATCGGCAAGGACCACCTTACCTACGGTCAGGGGGCGGCGGCGGAAATCACCGCCATGGTGACCATAGGCGCTGCCGATTATTACGGGCTGCCGGTCAGTACCACGCACGTATTATCGTCCGGAGTTGCAGGCACGATGGCCGCTAATCACTCGGGCTTGCAGTGGGGAACCCTGCGCAATCTGCTCATGGCTTGGGTACTCACGTTGCCGGTCTCGATCGGCTTGTCGGGCTCTTTGTTTTGGGCCTTCAGCTCGATGAGCAAATGGTAGGTTTGAGAACAGGCAATAAAGGCTGGCCGAACTTGCCCGGCCAGCCTTAGCTCGGCTCCGTCTGGTTGTTGACAATACTGTTGTCCACAATTTACTCCTTATTTTGATAATACATTTCTGTAATCACCCAAAGTCGCCTATCGTCGCTAGAGGGCGATTGTCCTAAGCTAGAGCCGCACTCTAGACTGAAGCTTGTATATCTTTGCTGGTTAACCACGACCCTGTAACAAGCCCTTTTGCCATTACGAACTAGGAACATGTCCGCGTCAATGGGCTGTTGACAAATCCGTGACAAATAGCCTTCTTTTATTGTCAGTTGTCTTGCTAGTAGTGGACGTTCGAGGCTAGCAGGCATTTCATTGTGCGAGGCAAGCCACCAGCCTTGCAGCAGCTTGGCCGCGAACAGAGCTTTATGTGAGAGAAGCGGCTGTACAACGTGTGCGCCCCTGGGCCGCGCCCGGCCATGTGGCGGATCGAAGTTGTGCTACCATCTGGGGTTCCACGTGCTTTTCAAGGAGTCTTTATGCGGAAAACCGTCATATCGCTTACTGCTGTTATGTTCGTGTTGGCATCGATGCTCGATCTACAGGCCGGCAGCCTGGCCGGTGTGACCCTGCCGGACACGGAACAGGTCGGGGGCAAAACGCTGGTCCTCAACGGCCTGGGAGTGCGAACCAAGTACATGGTTAAGGTCTATGTCGCGGGGCTCTACCTGGAGCAGAAGTCGTCGGATGCCAACGCCATCATCAGGGCCGAGGCCCCCAAGCAGATCGTCATGCAGTTCGTTCACGGGGCGAGCAAGAGCCAAATGGCGGATGCATTCAACGAGTCGTTCCACGACAATTCGCCGGACGCCGTCAAGGCGATGAAGCCCGACATCGACCGTTTGCTCAGCGCGCTGGATCCCGTCAAGGTAGGAGACCAAATGGTCTTTACGTATGTCCCGGGCACGGGCACAACCTACACCCTCAATGGCAAGGAAAAGCTGACCATTACCGGTACTGCATTCGGCCCCGTGATCTTCTCCGTATGGCTCGGGCCGAAGCCGCCCAACGCGGACCTGAAAAAGGGAATGCTCGGGCAGTAGGCGATTGCCTTAGAGCTCGGGGGAAGTTAGCTGGCGCACCATCCCAGGTTCAGCCGTGGTGGGATCCGCCAGGTGGTTCGCTGCCGAGCATAAAATCGCGATGTCTACTTCACGGCGTCAACGGTCTTGTCGGTGC
>PLBD01000512.1 GCA_003135315.1 Acidobacteriaceae bacterium
CGTCGATTTCCCGATTTGGGACTGTCTTCAACGGGTTAGCGGGAATTTTGAGATTGCCGAAACGTCGGAACGAGTCCCGCGCAGCGGGACGGAACAGCTTAGCCCAGCACGGAGCGCAGCGGAGTGCTGGGTAGGGCGGTAAATAGAACCAGAGTCCCGTAGGGACGGCAGGTTTTACTTCCCAACTCCTGAGAGACTCGATCGCGGGACTTCCACAAAACAATTGAATTCCGTTCGTCTTCGGCGATTAGGATAAGCAGGTATGGTTGTTTCCGCTCGCGATCTCGAAAACCTGCTCGCGGAACTGAAAACCTCTGCGCCACAGACTTCCCGAAGCATCTTCGCACCTGACTCCGTCAGCTGGAAAATCAATCGTGAGTCCGCTCTCTTCCTGGCGGCAGGCCGCGCCGCGCTGCTGCAACTCGCTCACCCCTGGGTCGCCACAGCAATCGCGGAACATTCCCGGACCCTGAACGATCCCATAGGCCGCTTCCACCAGACCTTTCGCGTGATGTTCACGATGGTCTACGGCTCCGTCGAGGATGCCTGTGCGGCGTCGCGTCTCCTGCATCGCCGCCATCAAACCATTCGTGGAACGCTTCCCCAGACGACCGCTCGATTCCCGCAAGGAACATCGTACGAGGCCAACGAGCTCCCTGCCCTCTGCTGGGTCTACGCAACGCTCATCGATAGCGCGCTTCTGGCTTATGAACTCGTGCTGCCACCGCTCGGCGGCGTAGAGCGAGAACAGTATTACGCGGAAAGCCGCAAGACCGCCGCACTCTTCGGCATTCCGCGCGAACACCTGCCGCAGGATTGGGACGGTTTTTGCCTGTACATGAACTCCGCGTTGCAATCGGACATGCTGGGCGTGAGCGCTGCCACGCGCGAGATGGCGCACCGCCTGCAAAACGGCGCCGGCCTCAGGGTGCGACTACCGTTCTGGTATCGCGCGCTGACTACGGAATTATTGCCGCCGCGGTTTCGCGATGAGTTCGACTTCACCTATGCGGCGCGCGAACGCAGCACAGCGTCCCGAGCGTTGCGGTGGCTGCGCCGGATTTATCCTCGCCTGCCGGCGTCGCTCCGCTTCGTCGGACCTTACAACGAAGTCCAGTCGCGATTGCACGGCCGCGCGCGTCCAAGCCTGGCGATACGCCTGAGCAACAAACTCTGGATCGGCCAACCTTCTCTACTTGGCTCAACAGAAAGAGGCTGATCCGCCTTTCCACAAGCAGCGGAACTCGCTCATCTTTGGGAACTCCCCGCTCCCCGACTTGCGCGCATCATTTCCCTTCTCCCTGAAATACGAATTCGCGGTATAACTTCATCAGGTCATCTTTCATGCTGCCAGGTTCTGATCCGCAACAAAAAAAGGCAGGCCTCGCCCATTGGGCGGGCCGTGTATTGGAAGAATGCGATAAAGCCAGCGCGGAATTTGCCGCCGATCCCGTGCATGATTTGCGCGTCGCCATCCGGCGTTGCCGTTCCATGGCAGACGGCTTTCTCTCCGTCGATCCGGATCCCGCCTGGAAGCAGATGAAGCGGCTGGCCAAACCGCTTTTCAGCAGCCTGGGTGAGTTGCGCGACGCGCAGGTCATGATGGAGTGGGTAGCGAAGCTTTCGCCGGCCGCCGATCCTGTCGGCCAAAGTTTGTCGGCTGCGCTTGCGCACAAGGAAATTGGGCTCAAGGCTGCCGCGCAAGACGCCCTCGCCGCTTTCGACCGCAAACGCTGGGTATCGCTTAATGCGCATCTTGCAAAGCGGACCGACACAATTCCACCGGAGGGCCTGGTGTTTCAGCATCTCGCGCTGGAGCGCTGGATGGAGGCGTACGACTTGCACCGGCGCGCGCTGCGGAACCGCAGCGCAGTCGGCTACCACCGGCTGAGAATCGGAATCAAGCGCTTCCGTTACACGGTGGAGAACTTTCTGCCGCGACGGCATGCCCATTGGGCAAAGGATCTCCGCATCTTACAGGACACGCTAGGCGAGGTCCACGACCTGGATGTTCTGCGCTCCCTGATCAGGGCCCATGCCGATATCCCAGCGGACGAACGTTTGCGTTGGCAGAAACGCGTCTCTGAGGAACGGCAGAAGCGTCTGGATCTTTACCGTTACAAGATGGTTGGAAAACATTCGCTGTGGCCGGTGTGGCGTTCCGAGTTGCCTGGCGGGCAGGTGCTGGAAGAAGCCGCTCTGGAGAAGCTGCGGACATGGGCTTCATTCCTCGATCCCGACGTTGCACACACAGCCCGCGTCACCCAAATCGCGTTACAGCTGTACGACGGCCTTGCACGTTGCGAGGTTCTTTCCGCGCGGCCCGAACATCGCCGCATTCTGCAAGCTGCCGCCATCTTGCACGAAGTGGGAAGAAGCGAGAAGAACGACGGAGATGACGGCACCCGCCCGAAGCGCGGCTATCGCATGGTCTCCAGACTGCACACTCCGCTGGGGTGGAGCGAAGAAGAAATGCGCTGTGTTGCGGTGTTGGTTCGTTATCATAGCGGCGATCTCCCTCTCACCAGCAACTCCTCGTTTGTGGGACTTGGCGCGAAGTGGCGATCGGANNCATGCCCCTGATTGGAATACTGCGGCTGGCAAACGCGTTCGACCAGGCGCATGACGGCAGCATTACCCGCGTCGAGATCGAACGTCAAGATGGATTCTTGATTGTGTACGCACAGGGACTGCGACGACTTAGCCGGGGAGCCGAGCGGATCGCTCGAGCGCGGTATTTTCTGGAAACGGTATCGCGTCTGCCGATCATGGTCCGCCCCATGCCGGCTAAAGCGATTCCCTCTTCGCCTACGATCTCCTCACGGCGACGGACGCCGCCGTCTCCTGATCGCAGACGAACCTCAGGCCGCTGAGCCCCTGCCCTTTTTCTTGTAGGGATCTCCAACGAATACGAATGGATATTTGCTGAGTGCCGTAAAATCGCCCGCCTCAGCGTAGCGCTCGACTTCGGCCATCAGGTTCGCGGCCTCATCTTTGGGCATGTTCTTGGTGACTTGCCAGAATTTATGCGGGAAAAACCAGATGCGCTGTCGATGATCGGCTTCTGTTACTGTTTCAGAAGTTGCTGCCATAAACGCTCCTCCCACAATGTGGGACACCAAAAACTACTGAGTTCGCTTGGAGTAGGGCCTGTTGTTGAAGGTCTTGCAACCACCCAATTATGAACTTCGCCCTGCGTGTTTGTAAACATGTAGTCGTCGTTTTGTGGCACTCAAGATGCATGTAATATTTTGACCCCGTCTTTTCTTCGACTTGCGATGATCGTTGTGTGGGGCAGACGGTGTCCGGAAGTTGATTTTCTCGATACGACTGACTTTCCATCCCCGGGACGGCCCGGACTTTTCTTGCAGATTCAGGGCGATGTGCCACACTGTGGGATAGAGCGAAAAGCTGTTCAGAAGGCAGCCTGCACTGCCTTTCCCTCACGTTCCTTCGCAATCGCTTCGACAAAATTCGTATCGCTCAGTAGTCCAGTTCGGCCGGACGTCCTGTCAATCGCTCGATGCGTTTGGCGATAGGGGGGTGGGTGGAAAACAAGTTCGCAAAGCTGGCGCCGCTCAACAGAGGCGCCACGATGAACAGATGGGCCGTCGAGGGCGAGGCTTGCAGCGGGATGCGCTTGGAGTAGGCATCCAACTTCTTCAGGGCACTGGCCAGGGCGTAGGGATTGC
>PLBD01000431.1 GCA_003135315.1 Acidobacteriaceae bacterium
CAGCGCCTTTTCACGGCGCACTATTACGTCAACTATCAGAAGGTTTACTTCCGTTTTGCCGCGATCTCGGTTGCTGCAATAACTCTGGGCGAAAAATAAACTAGAGGAAGGTCAGTTCTCGTGCGATTTCCACGCAGGCCTGTCAACGCGGATGGCGAATGACGATCCGCCATCCACGATTCACGATTTGCCGCCTTGCATCACCTGCCGGGCATCTTTGGGAACAGTTGTGAGAGCGGCTTTGGATCCTGGGAGGTGATTGGCTGCTCACTCAAGGGCACATCTACCAGGAATCCGGAGATGTCGCAGCTATACGTGCCCTCAGAAGTCGCTGGCAGCGCCACGAAGCACTGCGGCGTTGAGCCTTGGAGCACGTAGAGGCGCGTTTCCTGGTGCGTGGCCAGAAAGTCGAAGCCATTGGCGTTGACCATGAACGTGTACGTGAAGTAGTTGCCCGCCGTGACTGTGCGGGCCAGAGCCAGTTCGAAAGGTCGGTTGCCCGTTTCCACCCGCCCGAAGGCGTCAAATTCCTGGACGACCAGTTGCTTTCCGTACGGGATGGGTATGAAGCTGCAAAAGCCGGAGTCGCTTCCGCCGAAAGAAACAGCGCAGTGCGAACCGTATACCTGAACCGCCTCCAGCGTTGCCAAAGGGATTGGGTTGCCCTGGCTGTCGGGCGGATTCGTGACGTTCACGCTGGCTCCGCTCGACAGCGTGACCGTCGGCGTGTTGGCCACGTTGACGTTAGGCGTGTTGCCGACATTCACCGTGCCGGCAACTGTGGTTGTGCCTTGCGCGGCGGTTGGAACTGGCTGCCCGGCGCCGTTAACCACCTTAACCGGCTGAGTAACGGTCTGAGCGACCAGGGACACCGACATCAGGATGCAGACTGCGATCACGCAAACAGCGATGGCATGTTTCCTTGCGTTCTTCGACACGGCATTCTCCTTTGAAATGCGAGATAGGGGCTTGTGGAGGAGGGGAACACCGCTACCGCAGGTGACGAACGGCGGCGGTCAGAGCAACCAGGCCACAAGCAAGGGCCCGACACGAGCGGTAGTGTGTGGCACGTTTGTCGGCAATGCAAGCCAAAAATTGTGCAGCGGCGAGGAGTGGTCGCCACGCCCACTGGGCGAAACTCAGTCCAAACTATCAATGACCGATGGCTACATCCCAGAGGCTACGGATCAGATCGGTTATTGTATCCACCAATTGTTGAAATCACGTTATCCCTCACTGACGTTATTACTCACTGACCTCTTGCCGCGATCCGGCACTATTGGTAGCCCTCGTAAAGCCTCTGTTTCAAGACTCTTGCGCCGTAATGTGAAATTAAGTTGACTGGCTCGCGGAACCGGTCAAGACTGAGTGCCACGCCGGGCACGAGCCACCGTTGACGATGGCCGGCAAACGCGAATCGCTCGTCCGCACCGCTGGGTAACAGTGGTCAGCCCGCTGAGGAGAGTCCCTATGACGAGGCAGCAGCAAATTCCAGCTTCGACTTTCGACATCAACCTACGAGCAAGAAAAGCAACGCTCGTTGCTTTGGCCGTTCTCGTGGTAGTTCTCACCGTGGTCCCAGCACGAGCGCAAACTTTGACCGTTCTGCACAATTTCACCGGCGGGCAGGACGGAGGTCAGCTTATCGCCGGCGTCACCATGGATGCGGCGGGCAATCTTTATGGCACAACTACTTCCGGCGGCACAAATGGCTCGGGGGTCGTCTATAAGCTCGCTCACAGTGGCTCCGGCTGGATACTGCGTCCGCTGTACAGCTTCCAGGGCGGCCACGATGGCTCTGAACCGGTTGGAGGTGTAACCATCGGTCGCGATGGCAACCTGTACGGCACCACCGTCGGCGGAGGTCAGCATTCTTCGGGAACGGTGTACAAGCTTTCTCCTCCGGCGTCGGTTTGCAAGGCGTTCCTTTGCCCGTGGACCGAAACTCTGTTGTACCAATTTACCGGCGGTGCAGATGGCGGCACGCCCGATGCTGCGCTCATCTTCGACAGCGCCGGGAATCTGTACGGGACAACCAGCGGGGGCGGTACGGGAGACTACGGAGTCGTTTTCAGGCTGACACCTTCCGGGTCCCGCTGGATCGAGAGCGTGCTTTACAGCTTCACCGGTGTTCCTGACGGCTCCGGTCCGTTCAGCGGCGTGACCTTCGATCGGAACGGTAATCTATACGGCACAACCGTAGGGGGTGGAAATAATTACGGCACCGTCTACCAGCTGACGCCCTCCGGTTCGGGTTGGACTGAGAAGGTCCTCTACGCCTTTCAGAACTCTAACGACGGAGCCATCCCGTATGCCGGTGTCGTGCTTGATCCGGACGGCAATCTCTACGGTGCAACATTTTTTGCGGGCGCAAAGGACGGAGGAACCATCTTCGAGCTGATGCCCTCGAGCGGCAACTGGATCTTCAGCGTGCTCTATAGCCCCGTCCTGCAAGGACTCGGCGGCGCGGCCGGTACGCTCGCCCGGAGTACCAACGGCACCCTTTACGGCACACTTTTCACCGGCGGCGGCGAAGGCTGTTCGGGCTACGGATGCGGCAGCGTGTTTCAGTTATCGCCTTCCAATGGCGCCTGGGAGTACACCTCGCTGTATAACTTGAACGATGGCGACTACAGCGGAAATCCCGAGGGTGGATTGATCCTCGACTCAGCCGGGAACCTCTATGGCACCACCACCGGGGACCTGGGCTGCTGTGGGATGGTATTCGAGGTCACGCCGTAATCAATCTGAATGTCGTGAAGAACGAAGGGAGTGCCGAACCTGCTCTTCGACGTGCGGGTGCGACTGACAATCGGCAGCCGTGCTCCAATGTACATAGAACGTGTCCTTATGTACATGTGTGATATATACTGAACGCCGCAGGGGGCAATTCCATGACGACGGCAACCAGGCGGACCCACAAACACTTTCAGCTTGATTCGGCAAAGATCAAGCGCGCCCAAAAAGCATTGCATGCCAGGACCGAGACCGAGACCATTGAGCTTGCCCTGGACTTCGCCATTGCGGAGCAGCGAAGGAACCGCCTCGTCCTTCAAGCCACGGAGCGTTTTCTCAAGAGTGGGGTTGAAATCAAGGACGTCTACGGCGTTCTGGCCGGTTAGATGCAGCCTGCACTTTTCGACACTTCAATTTACATTTCCGCGTTCCGGCGGGGAGACGATGCCGCTCTCACTCTCAGGCGTATCGCCGCCGACTCGCCACTGTGGTTGAGTGCAGTTGTGCTCGCAGAACTCTATGCCGGGGCTGGCGGCCGGGGCCTTCGCGCGGTAGAGCGGCTGGAGCGGGACTTCGAAAGGGCAAAGCGGATTTTGGTTCCCAGCCTCAGCGACTGGACTCAAACCGGGCGAGTGTTGGCCCGACTGGCCGTCGAGTACGGTTACGAAAAAATCGGACAGGGACGTCTCACTAACGACGCGCTGATTGCGATGAGTGCCGGACGCATGGGTGTCTGCGTTTTCACCGCCAATGAGCGCGACTACCGTCGGCTCGCCGAATTTCGCCCATTTCACTGGCAGGCAATCAGTCTATGAAATCCGCCGACCCACCGCCCACGAGGTCAACAAGATGCTCGTGTTGAGTGATCCGTAGCGCAGCATCCTGGCCCTATTGCCGCGGCGCATAGTACCCCTTGCGGGCGCGCACGTGGTACTTCTTGTTCTCGGCCACAATCTCGATCTTGCGGTACTTGCCATCGGCAATGAAATCGGCAGGTTTGTACGAGATGGCGTACTGGCTGCGGAGCTCGTCGGCGATCTCCGTGAAGTCGCTGGCAACGTCTTCGATCTTGAACGGGAAGAACGCCTTGCCCCCGGTCTGCGCTGCGAAGTACTCCAGGATCTTGTCGCCGCGCAACTTGATGCCACTGGTGTTGGTCGAGATGGCGTAAATGATGACCTCGGCGCGCTGCGCCATTTCCACGGCCTCTTCACGCGAGACCCGGCTCTGGTTGTCTTCCCCGTCGCTCAATAGAATGATGGCCCGCCGGGTGGCCACCAGGCCTTTGTCGGCGTTCATCAGCTTGTCGCGGCAGGCAAAGTAAATGGCGTCGTACATGGCGGTGCCGCCGCCGGCGCGCAACATGCGCACACCATGGGAAAGCGCCTGCGAATCGTCGGTGAAGTCCTGGGTGACTTCCGGCGTGGTGTCGAATCCAATCACAAAGGCCTTGTCATATCTCGGCCGGATAATCTGGTTCAGAAACTCGATTGCCGCCTCCTGCTCGAACTTGAAACGGTCGCGCACCGAGTTGCTGGAGTCGATCAGCAGGCCCACGCGCAGCGGCAGGTCGGTCTGGCGGCTGAACGATTGAATGTTCGCGGGCTTGTTGTTATCGATGACCCGGAAATC
>PLBD01000275.1 GCA_003135315.1 Acidobacteriaceae bacterium
CAGAGTTCGGCGTGCTGGGTCGCGTCTCCCGTCAGGTTGGAATCGCCGGCTACCCAGCCGAGATTGTTGATGGCAGCTGCGCCGGCGGCCGATCCGCCGAGAGGTATGCCGAGATTCACCACGCGATAACGACTCCGTCCGGAGTGGTCAGGTTGGTCTTGCGCTGCCAGTGGGAGCGAGAGCGTCATCGCAACCAACAAAGCCATCGTGGTGTTGCAGGTCAATATTCTGGATTTCATGTTGTCTCCCCTTTTCTTAATTCGTGTTTGAGAGGCGGGACCGATCGCCGGCCTCGCGCTGGTTACGTCCCATGTTGTTGTGCCCCGATTTGGTAGCCGCGACGAGTTCCATGTGACAGGTGCAACGCGTCTGCCGATATGCGGCGTCCCGTTGAAGTCAAGATAGGTCAGTGAGCAGGACGAGATTGGACACTAGCGGACATTGCTGTCGCTCGGATTGGACGTTTGCGGACGTGGCTGTCAGATCAATGCGAGGCAGTGAAACCGGCGTATCCTGGCGCCACGGAACGAAGTCCGAAACCGTCCACTTCGTGACCGAGGATCGATTACCCTTGGTTCGTGAAGGATATGAATCTGGATTGGCAAGTGTGTTCGCGGGCGCGACTGTCGCGCGATGCGCGCTTCGACGGCAAGTTCTTCATCGGGGTGCGGGGCAGCAGAGTGTACTGCCGTTCGATATGCCCGGCACCTACCGCCAAGGAGAAAAATTGCCGTTACTTTGCCACGGCCGCTGCGGCGGCAGAGGCGGGCTATCGCCCTTGTCTTCGTTGCCGGCCGGAAGCTTCGCCGGGAACTCCGGCTTGGCTGGGAACTTCGAACACGGTGTCGCGCGCCTTGCGACTGATCGGTGAAAGCGGTTTGGACGACGGTGGAGTGGAAGTTCTGGCCGAACGGTTAGGAGTCGGCGCTCGCCATCTTCGCCGCTTGTTCCTGCAACATCTGGGCGCAACCCCCAGCGCTGTGGCCCACACCCGCCGCCTGCACTTTGCGAAGAAGCTGATCGACGAAACCAGTTTGCCCATGAGCCACGTCGCTCAGGCTTCGGGATTCGGCTGCGTACGTCGATTCAACGCCGCGATAAGCAAGACTTATCATCGTACGCCAACGCAAATTCGCCGCCTGGCGCACCAGAAGACAACATTGCCGGGGAACCAGTACTTGTTTCGGCTGCGCTTTCGCCCTCCGTATCAATGGGAGAATATGTTGGCGTTTCTGGCTGCTCGCGCTACGCCGGGTGTCGAGGAAGTGACCTTGGGCCGTTACCGCCGGACCATTTCTTTACATGGCAGGGACGGTTATTTCGAGGCCTCGCTCGACGAAAAAGGTGAGGCGCTCTCAGTGCACATTCAGTTTGACGATTCGCGGGCGCTCTTCCTGATCATCGAGCGGATACGACGGATGTTTGACCTGAGCGCCGATTGGCAGTCCATTGCTGCCCGCCTGCGGGCAGATCCCGCGCTGGCGGGAAGAATCGAGAATGTTCCGGGTCTGCGCGTTCCAGGTTGCTGGAACGGTTTCGAGCTCGCCACTCGAGCGATTCTGGGCCAGCAAATCACAGTGAAGGGAGCGACTGCCCTTGCCGGCCAGATCGTCCGTGCGTTCGGGCGACCTTTCTCCGCCGCCGGCAACCTGACTCATCTTTTTCACTCTCCCGAGGTCCTGGCCGAAGCCAAGCTCACCAGTGTGGGATTGACCAACGCGCGCGCCGAGACAATTCGAGATCTGGCACGGGCGGTTTGCGATGGTCGCATCAGCTTCGAGGGCATTGCTGAATCCGACGCCTTCCTCGCCCGGCTACGTGAAATCCCGGGCATTGGACAATGGACCGCGCAGTACGTGGCCATGCGAGCGCTCGGGGAGCCCGATGCATTTCCGTCTGGCGACCTGGGCCTTTTGCGCGCTCTGAACCTACAGTCTGTGTTGGAGCTTGAACGCCGTTCCGAAGCTTGGCGCCCTTGGCGAGCCTATGCAGCCATGTATTTATGGACTAGCACTGGCGAGCACAATGCCCACAGACTCAGAACTGGCAGTCATCGGTCGATGTGACGATTACACATAGGCGGACGCTACCTGCGCGAATTGCAATTGTGACGGTTGCCGATCGCCCACGCTGTTAAAATTAGGAGCTTATGGTCCCCCCTGATCTGCTGGAGATGCTGGACATCCTTGCCTGTCCCGTGTGCCTGAAGCCGCTGGTGTTGCGCGGCGAAGACGGCCTGAAGTGCAATGAGTGCAAACGGGTATATCCCATCCGCAACGGCATTCCAATGCTGCTGGAACCTGAGGCGATGATCGAGCAACTGTGAGTCGGCGTAGCAGCCGCTGAATGAGGATTCAGTCAGGACGCAATTGCGCGGGATAGCTCACACCGTTTCCCGAAAGGGTAAGAATCTCCCAGAAGGCCCGAACCGACTTCTGATCCTGAGCGCTATGAGTGGCAATTGTGTTCCTACAGCGTGCCAGCGGATCCGGCCCTGTTTGTGCGATTCGTCCCACCTGGGTGAAACAAACCG